>VGXU01000024.1 GCA_016873215.1 Planctomycetota bacterium | reverse complement strand
TTTGGGTAATCATTGTCCGGCATAATCCAATCGCCTAGTGTTTTATTTCCGTGGATAAATGACCAACCAGTTTCCAGATAGGTCTGAATCTCTTTCATTTGGGCGGTGTTCTTGCCTGTTACTCCAATCGGATCCGGGTTTAGATTGCCTACTCCATCTTCCAGTCCGCTGGTCTGGATATCCCAGAAACAGGAGGTTATTGAACCGCAATTATTATACCCCACCAGCCCGCCGACATTAGAGTTACCACTGACTGACCCGGACGAATAGCTGGAGATTAGTGAACCATTATTCCACCCCACCAACCCGCCGACATAGGAGATACCACTGACTGAACCTGTCGCATAGCAGGAGATTAGTGTACCACCATAAGAATTATATCCCACCAGCCCGCCGACATAAGATCCTGTTCCGCTGACCGAACCGGTCGTATAGCAATCGGTTATCGCACTATAAGAATCATTATATCCCACCAGCCCGCCGACTTTGTCTGTTCCGCTGACCGAGCCGGTCGCATAGCAGTAGGTGATTGTGCAACCCCAATTCAACCCGCACAGGCCGCCGACATAATTAGTTCCGCTGACGGCGCCCGTGGCGTAACATTCCGTTATCGTACCACCATTTTTATACCCCACCAGACCGCCGACACAGTTGCCTGTTCCGCTGACCGAACCGGTCGTATAGCAATCGGTTATCGCACTATAAGAATCATTATATCCCACCAGCCCGCCGACATAACTGTGGCCGGTGATATTGGCATTCTCTACGCCCAGATTCCGTATTTGGCCGCCTGAGCCAACATAGCCAAACAAGCCGATGTAATCTTTTGTCGATGCGGTAATGGTCAGATTGGATATGACATGACCGGTGCCATCAAAAATACCGGTGAACTGTGTGCCCTGAAAACCACTCCTTACAGAATCTGTATCCGGCGCGATGATGGCGGTGGTAAAAACCTGTCCTCCCATGTCAATGTCCGCCGTCAGAATAAAGCATTTGTTGTAATCTGCGGTTGTGGCGGCTAATGTCAACAGGTCAGTCTTGTTTGCAATTTGATATGGATTCGCCGCTGTGCCGTCCCCGCCGGAGTAGGTGGCGGCGGGGAGATTAACAGAAAGACAAAATAACGTCCCAATTGTGATGAAAGCAAACGTTTTCATTACCCAAATCTCCTTTTTTCCCTTTTTTTAAGGTCTCCCTAAACAAGATATACATTATATAATTTATGCTATGCCTTGTCAAATAAAATGCGGGGCAAGGGGGCATAAAAAAATCAAAAGTTAAAATGCAAAAGGCAAAATTGAGTGATCCGCCGAAGGGCGGATGGGATTGGGTCGATGTTTTCCCAGGCCGTTGGGCTGGGCTGAGTTATTCCGGCCCTACAGGCCGCAGTTGGAAAACGTGATATCAATTTCACAGCCGGGGGCATAAAAAAGTCAAAAGTTAAAATGCAAAAGGCAAAATTGAGGAATCCGCCGGGGGCGGATGGGATTGGGTCGATGTTTTCCCAGGCCGTTGGGCTGGGCTGAGTTATTCCGGCCCTACAGGCCGCAGTTGGAAAACGTGATATCAATTTCACAGCCGGGGGCGGTTATGCCGCACTTTGTCCGCGTGTGCAGCAAAGCTGCACACCCTACGGTGATGGTTTTTATTCCATGTGGATGACGCCCTGTTTGCGGTCGGCGTTCAGCGAGGCATTCTTGATAAAATCATAGACCTGTCGCGGTTTCGAAATTTTCTCAAACTCAAACGTCGGGTCGGAGGGGTCTTTGGTTACCAGCGTCAATGTGCCGATGCCGAGGATGCAGTCCAGCAGGGAGCGGTGGAGTTTGATATCCACGATGCGGAACATATCGAGGTTGTCGATTTTTCGATTGAAAATACCGCGCATCCACTCGATGCGGTCGGGGCTGATTTCATAGCGGGTGCTTTTGAGCCGGGCGATTTTATACGCGACGACCAAAAGCACGATAAGTATTAGGCCCATCCCGGCATAGTGAATAAATTGCTCGGCCTGCAATCTCCGGGCTTCCGGGAAATTGGGAATTTTCTGCAGCAGTTCCGCCATCGGCCAAAGCAGCAGTATCAATCCGAGAGCGAAAAATATGCCGCCTGAAAAAAGTGTCCCCGTTATGCTCCACAGCGACGGCGAAGCGGCCATGCTTTCCGGCTTTTCTTCGGGCTGCTCATCCTGGGGCTCCTGCTGACGGGCCAGAGGTTTTTTCCGCGCGTGGTTGGACACCGGCAGGCCCCGATCGTCTTCGAGGAATTCCTTGCAGAAACGGCATTTAATCGCTTCGGCGTTGATCCGCTCGCCGCAAAACGGGCATTTTTTGGTCGATTCCATTGGTTTTTCAATCCATTCTGTCCCGTCGCTGACGCTCCGGGCTTCTTTTTGGCAACTTTTAGGGCTGCCTGTATTATTGTCGGACAAATCGGTCGAATAGCTGTAAAATACCTTCCTTGCGAGTTCTTATGGCAAATCCGGCGGATTTATCTATCCCCTTTTTTCCCCGCCGGGATGTGTTATAATGGCTGTTTTATAGTCTATGACGGAAAGATAACCTATGACACTGCCAACAGTTGCAATAGTCGGCCGGCCGAATGTGGGCAAAAGCAGTTTATTTAACGCCATCGTCGGCCAGATGATCAGCATTGTGGACCCGATGGCGGGGGTGACCCGCGACCGGGTCTCGACGATTGTCTGCCATGACGACCGCTATTTTGAATTGGTCGATACCGGCGGCTACGGCATTGTCGACAGCGACGCCCTTAGTGAGCATATCGAAAACCAGATATTTCTGGCCTTAGCCTCGGCGGCGGTGGTCGTTTTTGTTGTCGATGTGCAGGAGGGGGTGACGTCTCTTGACCGGACGACCGCGGAACTTTTGCGAAAATATAATCTCAAGGTTATTCTGGCGGCCAATAAGGCGGACATGCCCCAGCACACCAATAACGCGATGGAATTTTTGTCGCTGGGATTCGGCGAGCCGATTTGCATTTCGACAACGCACAATCTGAACAAGACGATGATTTTGGAACGTATCTGCGCGGAGCTGGACCATCTGCCGAAAGAAAAGCCCAAAGACGCGGTGATGAAAATTGCGATTGTCGGCAAGCGTAACGCCGGCAAAAGCACCTTTGTCAACGCCGTCGTCGGGCAGGATCGGGTAATCGTCAGCGAAGTTCCCGGCACGACGCGCGACGCGGTTGATGTGCGGTTTGAAAAAGACGGGCGCACCGTCATCATCATCGACACCGCTGGCGTCCGTAAAAAAGGCAAGATGGATGACGGCGTCGAATTTTACGGCTATACCCGCGCCGAACGCAGCGTCAAACGCGCCGACGTCATTCTGCTGCTGATGGACGCGACGACGCCGGTTTCGCAGGTCGATAAAAAATTAGTCAGCTTGATTGTGGATGAATACAAGCCCTGCGTGCTGGTGGTCAATAAATGGGACCTTGCCAAAGGGTTTGCCGGTACGGATGACTATGCGAATTATCTCAACAAGATGATTCCGGGTATGCCGCACGCGCCGATTGCGTTCACCACCGCCAAAGATCAGAAAAATGTCGCCAGTGTTCTCGATTTGGCGACTGAACTATACAAGCAGGCTTCCGTAAAAATCCCCACCGCCAAACTTAACAAGGCCATCGAGATTCTGCGGGAGGAGAGAATCTCCACCCGGAAAAGCGGCGTGCCGCGGATTTATTACGGCACACAGGTTTCCGTCCGCCCGGTGTCGCTGCTGCTGTTTGTGAATCGAATCCGTTTGTTTGACGATAACTTTCGCCGGCACGCGATGAATCGGCTGGCCGAGCTGCTGGGGCTGGAAGAAGTGCCGATTCGATTACTGCTGCGGGAACGCATGCGAAGAAAGTTGGAATAAATTTTCTCCGGCCGATGATTTGACAGATATTTGCTTATGGAAAAACAAGTGTGGGACATTCGGCGTTTATGGAGTAACGACAAAAGCTCTTTAGGTCGGCAACTGCTGCAGGGATTAAACGGTATCCAGGGCTATTCAAATTGCCGAAAAGAAAAGTATTCACGACTTAATTGCCGATATAAAGAAGAGAAAGCAATGCTATGAAAACAAGAAGGCGTGGCTGGAAGAGCCGCGGCGCGAAATAACGGATTAACGGAATAGATCTGACTCGATATTCGTTATTACAAACAGGAGAAACTTTATGATTAGCACAGTGGTCGTGACATCATTGCTGATATTTGGAATTGCATACCTTACCTACGGTCGATTCATCAGCAGACAAATGAACCCGAATGATCAATGCATGACGCCCGCCAATGAAATCAACGACGGCGTGGATTACGTCCCGGCCAAAGCATCGCTGCTGCTGGGGCAGCATTTTTCGGCGATTGCGGCGGCCGGTCCCATCGTCGGGCCGATTCTGGCGGGAATATGGTTTGGCTGGCTGCCGGCGGTGTTGTGGATTATTCTTGGGGCCATCTTCATCGGCGGAGTCCACGATTCTCTCACCTTGTTTGCGTCGATCAAACATAAAGCGGCGTCGGTGGGCGAAATCGTCCGG
The DNA here is from genome assembly GCA_016873215.1 of Planctomycetota bacterium. Taxonomy (GTDB): domain Bacteria; phylum Planctomycetota; class Phycisphaerae; order Sedimentisphaerales; family Anaerohalosphaeraceae; genus Anaeroglomus. Next base: position 31,861 of record VGXU01000024.1, on the reverse strand, counting down.
CTGCACATCCCGGGGGCACACATTTTTTTCCTCGTGTTTGTATGGCTTACCCTGCTGTATGTCATTATTGCCTTCACGGATATTACCGCGCAGACCTTTAAGGCCGTGTCGCAGGATACGGCGTTCGGGCCGGCGGTAGCGGCGTCCTCGATACTGTATCTGGGGCTGGCCGTGGTCATGGGAATTCTGCTGTATCGTTTCAAACTGCCGCTGGGCCTGTTGACGGCGATATTTCTTCCACTGGTGTTATTTACAGTTTGGCTTGGGCCTCATCTGCCGGCGTCCATTCTGACCTCTCTTGGCAATATCTCGGCCAAACAATGGGGTGCTTTTCTGCTGGTATATTGTTTTGTCGCGTCCATTATTCCAATGTGGTTATTGCTTCAGCCCCGCGGCTATCTCGGCGGCTGGCTGCTGTATATGACGATTATTGTGGGGTTGGTGGGGGCGTTGTTCGGAGGATTCAAAGTTGAATATCCCGCGGTCAACCTGTCGGGGCTGCACAGTATCGCCAACGGCAAACTGCTGTTTCCGTTTTTGTTTATCACCATCGCCTGCGGTGCGTGTTCGGGATTTCACGCGATTGTTTCTTCGGGTACGACATCGAAGCAATTAAACAAGGAGTCGGACGTCAAGTCCATCGGTTACGGGGCGATGCTGCTGGAGGGCGTGGTCGCCATCCTGGCGCTGGCGACGGTGATGATGATTCCTCGCGGCTCGGCGGAACTGATGGCGGACCCTAATCTTGTCTATGCCAAGGGGTTATCCACGTATATGGGGTTGTTCGGGGTCAGTTTTCAGGTGGCGTTTCCATTCGCACTGCTGGCGTTTTCGACATTTGTTTATGATACGCTCGATGTGTCAACGCGTCTTGCGAGGTATGTCCTGCAGGAACTGGTCGGGTGGCGGAGTTTTTGGGGCGGTGTCGCGGCCACGTTAATCAGTCTGCTCATCCCGCTGGTATTTCTGATGCTGACCAAGGAAAAGGCGTACTTAGTCGCATGGCCGATTTTCGGTACGAGCAACCAGATGCTGGCCAGCCTGACGCTGCTGGCGCTGGCGACATGGCTTATCCATTCCGGGAAAAAAGCGTACTATGTCATTTGGCCGATGATGTTTATGATGGTGATGACGATGACGGCGCTGATTCTGCAGGTGATACCGTTTATTCGTTCGCTGAGTGAAATAGCCAAGGGAGGCGCGGTCAAAACGGACGTGATGATTTCAGGAATTTGCGGCATTGTCCTTTTTGTGCTGAGCTGTTTTTTAATTTATATGGCGTCAAAAACATTGTTTCTGCGGACGGGCCTCCGGCGGGAAACCATGTAAGTATTTCGCACAAAAAAGGCCGCCGGGAATTACCCCGACGGCCCATGATATATCCGTGGAATTAATTACTTCTGTTCAGGCTGCGGCGGCACGGGCTGCGGCTCGGACGGCTGTTGGGGCTGTGGTGGAATTGCCATCTGTTCCTTGCGCTCTTTTTGTTTCTGTTCCCGGCGGGCCTTTTCTTCCGGCGACCATTCGATTTTAGCGTTTTTGCGGATGTTGCCGCTGAACTGCTGCCAGAACTGGCCGACCTTTTGGCGTTTCAGATCCGCGATGAGCCGCGTTTTGATTTCGTCAAAGCCCCATGTTTTGGCGGGTATCTTTTCGCTGAGTTTGATGATATGATAACCAAATTGTGTTTCCACGACATCGCTGATTTTGCCGGGTTCAAGGGCAAATGCGGCGGCCTCGAATTCCGGGACCATTTTGCCTTTCGGAAACGTGTATTCTCCCCCGGTATTTTTTGAGCCGGGGTCTTCGGTGTAGGTTTTGGCCAGTGCTGCAAAATCTTCTCCGTCGCGTGCTTTTTTGAGAATATCTTCAATTTTCTTTTTTGCTTCCGCTTTGGCGGCGTCGTCCATGCCTTCGGTCTTGATCAAAATATGGCTGGCGCGAACCTGTTCGGGCTGCTGAAAGTATTGCGGATTGGCATCATAGAACTGTTTGGCATCGGTCTCCGTCACTTCTTTTTCCTTGGAGTTGGCGGTGAACAATTTCTCAATGGCGACGTGCCAGTAAAGCTGTTCTTTGAATTCTTTGACGGAACGGTTCTGCTGCTTGAGTTCTTCTTCGACCTGCTCGAGTGTTTTGCCGGCATCTTTGAGAATATCAAGAAAACGGGCATCCACGTCGGCGTCCGCGACTTCGAGTTTGTTGGTTTTAAGCTGTTCGGCAATAAGAGTTTTTTCCGTCAGCATATCCAGGACTTTATCGCGCGACTGCTCACGCATCATCTTTTTGGAAGTCTCATCGGCCTGCCAGCCCATTGCGGTCATTTGTGCCGCCTGTGCTTCGACGATTTTATCGCATTCAGCGGCGATTCGCTTTTCCTGGATGGCGACGCCGTTGATGGTCACTATGACTTTTTCAGGATCGACCGCGACTTCGGAGACGGCCGGGGGCGTTGTTTCTTTTGCGGCGGCCGGGGTTTTCTTCACCCCTTCCGCTTTTACTTCTTTTACGGATTCCGTTACGGTTTCTTTTTTGACTTCGACCGGCTTGACAGTTTCCGCCGCCGCGGCTTCTTTTACAGCTTCCTTTACAGCTTCATTTACAGCTTCCTTTGCCGGTGCGACTTCTTTTTTGGTCTCAGCGGGTTTTGCGGGCGTTGCCTTGCAGCCGCTGATAAACAATCCACTGGACAGCAGCGAGACACCGAGCAAAAGCGACACGAAAAACTTCATACTTATTACCTTTCTGAAAAATGTTTTAGTTGTTTTGCGCCATAATACATAAACCTTTATTGTCCTCTATCAGAAGAGGTCTGTCAATAAAAACGTTTTTCCAAATATTGCTCGGAAAAGGAACAAAAAACGCCGATTTTAATGCTAAAAAACCGGATTTAGGGCGCCGGATACCCCGATTTACGAAAATCTTGGGGGGACCGGAAATTTTGAATAGGAATGCCGTTATGGTATAGAAACACAAAGATAAAGCCTGCCGCCGCTTTCTTATATGCACACGTTATCCATCATACGCGGAAAGGCGATGCACTGGCGAATGTGCCGTTCGCCCGTAATCCACGCGACTGTCCGCTCGACGCCCAGTCCGAAGCCGCCATGCGGCACGGAGCCGTATTTCCGTAAATCCAGATACCACGCATAATCTTCCGGCTTATAGCCTTCCTCGCCGATGCGGTCCAGCAGGGATTGGTAATCATCCTCGCGCACCGACCCGCCGATGATTTCACCGAAGCCCTGCGATGCCAGCAAATCAAAATTCTCCACCACCTTGCGGTTGCCGCGGTCGGTCTTCATATAAAACGCCTTCGCTGCGCGCGGGTAATGCGTCACAAAGACCGGCTTGTCGTGCATCAGCGAAATAATCGTCTCATCCGACCCGCCCAAATCCTTGCCCCATTTAAATTCCGCGGCTAACTGTGCGTGCCTTGGATTATTTTCAATTTTGATTTCCAGTTCCGCCAGTTCCGCTCGCAGGTCAATCAGCAATTTGGTGTTTTTGTCCTTTTGCCACTGTTTCAACCCGCCGGCCTTTTCCGCCGCCTCAATATCGCCGATTTGTTTTTCAATGGCCGTCTTTTGCATTTTAAATGTCTCAAGCTGCCCGGCCATAAATTTCACCGTCCGCTCGCTGGTCAGAATTTGGGCCGCTTCGGTATAAGTCAGCCGGTAAAATGGCGGGGCGATTTTTTCCAGCGTTGCGATGTCGGCGCCCAGTGCCTCCAGTTCCGCACGGTTGTCTTTCAATACCCGCCGGACAATGCCGCTGACAAAATTTTCCGCCAGTTCGAGCAATCCGGCTAAGTCAATATACGCCACCTCCGGCTCGACCATCCAGAATTCCGTCAGGTGCCGGCGGGTCTTGCTTTTTTCGGCGCGAAACGTCGGTCCGAAACAATATACCTTGCCGAAGCTCATCGCCGCGCATTCGAGATACAGTTGTCCCGTCTGTGACAAAAACATCGGCTTGCCGAAATAGTCCACCTCAAACAGCGTCTGTTCGCCTTCGCCCGCCGCCGCCGTGAAAATCGGCGTATCGACCAGCGTAAAGCCGTTGTCATTGAAAAACCGCCGGATGGCGTCGATGACGGTATGGCGAATTCGCCCGATGCACCATGGCCGCTGACTCCGCAGATGCAGGTGCCGGTTTTTCATCAGGAATTCCGTGCCGTGTTCTTTGGGCGTGATGGGATAATCCTGCGTCGGACAGATAATTTGTGCGGCTGTGACTGCCAGTTCATAACCGCCGGGGCTGCGGGGTTCTGCCCGCACGACGCCGGCGATGACCAGCGAAGATTCCTGCCCGAGCCGAATAAGCTGTTCAAACACATCGTCGGCGACCTTGCCTTTTTCGATGACACACTGGCACAATCCCGTGCCGTCGCGCAGCACGATAAACGCCACCTTGCCGCTGTGCCGGCTGTGATACACCCAGCCGGACAATTCCGCTTCCTGACCGACACATTCACTGAGTTTATTGATGGTTGTTTTCATAAGAACCTGAAAATTTAAATCCGAAATCCGAAACACGAAATCCGAAACAAATTCTAACCCCAAAAACTCAAATTTTCAAAGTGTTTTCGGTAATTCCTCCGGCCAGATGAGATTATCGTCCTGCGCCCAGATGTAAGTTAATTTGTTCGGATCATAAACCGACCTGCGTTTTCCGCCGGAGTCGATGCCGTCCTCGCCTTTGCCATACAGAATAATGGAATCGCCGGCATTTTTATAAACAAATCGTTCCTGGCTGACCGGGTCCGTCAGTAATTCTTCTGAAACGGCTGGCAGTAAATCCTCCAGCTTCCCCGGCCAGTCCCGATGCTGATGCCGGTATTGCTGCATCGCACATAATAACAAGCAGCCCCGCCGGTCGGCCTCACTTTTTGAAAGAGTATAGTGGAAATTGTTAATGATTGACTGTGTCATTGCCGCCAGCAGATCGACACATCCGCGAATATTCCATTGTGATGTATGAAACGGAAAATTCTGGAATTCGGCATTGGGATAAAAAGGCCGTTTTGGCTTTGTATTAAAGCAGCCTGACCAGTTGGCTGCATAATACGGCTGGTAGGCAGTATCGATCATCTGGAAAATGCTGTCCGGCTTGTCTGGCAGAACAAACCACATAGACAAAGGGAATATCTTTTTCTGGAATTTTGTCCAGCGAGGAAATTCATTCGGATCTTTCCTGGCGATATTAAAGAGATTTTGATATAGGCCGTGTGTGAATCGGATTTTGCCGGACGCATGCACCTCATACATGAGTGCATAAACATCTTTAACGTAAAATCTCTCACACTCCAGTATTTGCGGCCATTGAGATGCCATATCAAACTTACTCTGTTGCAGGGCGTTTTCTATGGCGTCAATCTGCTGCAAAGTGATCGCGTTATCCATGACATTCTTATTAAGCTGGTTTTGTCCAGTCCCCGCGACGGCAAGGCCTGACAGCAGGTTGAGCAGGTTCGGCTGGTCGGAAAGATGTTTACCCATCTGCAGCAGGGTGATGCCGTTGTCGATCTGTTCCTGCGGCGAGGCGACATGTTCGGATATCATATTAAGAATGTTAGCCCATCTTCTGAAAATCTGCAGGCGGTCCAGATCTTTCTGAAGGCCCAGAACCGTCGGGTGAGTCTCGAAGCGGCACTTGCTGTTTTTAGCGGCCTCCCGAATTGCATCTAAATCCGGCTCCAGCGGCAAAATCAATTCCGCCAGCTTGCGGCCATCCTCATCGCTCCAGTGTTCGACGCAATTCGGATCTTTAGTGCCCAATTCATCAAGTTTTCGGTCAATTTCCTCCCAGTTCTGATTCTTCATAATAGCCGTGTAGAGAACCGCCGCATTGTCTTCATCCGGGACGGCATATTTTGCGTTAAATGCGGCGATTTCTTTATCGAGATTGTAAGGCTGCCATTGGCCGTCATCTTTCTCGGGAATAAAAATCCAGACGATGACTGCTGCAACAGCAACAGCGAATCCCAGCCAGACCCATTTACGCAATATCTTTGGGACAATTGTCAGGCTGGCCAGTACAATTGCCAAAATAATCAATATCTTCCATGGTGCCTGAAACCATAGCCCGACCGCCAGCAGCAGTCCCAAAGCAACGATGAAAAACCAGCGTGTGATGCCGCAGATGATACAGCCGGTCGTTTTCTTCGGTTTATTTTCCGTTTCCATCTGTGATTCCATTGCCTTCTTCTCCATTCAAAGTCTTTGCCGGCCAGAAGAGAATATCGTCCAGTTTGGGTTTGACATAAGAATTTTTGACCCCGCCATCGTCGATGCCGTTTGCGCCGAGACTGTAAAATGTAAAACCGCCGGTTTGTTTTTTATACACGAATGTTTTTTTATTGTGCGGGTCGGCAGGAATAGACTTCTCGCCGAAAACATCCTCCAGCCTGTCCGGCCAATTGCCTTTATCCAGCCGGTATCGTTTTACCGCAATCAAAATCCGCATCGCCGCGCGGTCCTGTTCGAACTGCCGGTCTTGCGTATTCAGCGGATAAAAATACGCCGTCTGCCGGCGCGCGTGCCAGTCAATAGCTGCCGAGGCGTTCAATCCATCATTCCACCAGTTGGCCGGCGTTGTCGTCTCAATGTCAAAACCGGCTGTGGCTATCGCCGAGATCCGGTCAAATCGATCCTCGATCAGCCGGGCCGTTCCCTCGGGCGCGGTCGGGATAACAAACCCCAGCCCCAGCGCAATCGTACGCGACATCTCCGGCGGCAGGGCGGACTTCTGAATCCGGGAGCCGAAGTGATAGCGCAGCGTCTGCGAAATATTCCGGCTGAAACGAATATGTCCCGCGTCATTTTGCTGATAGGCCGCCCCCGCGATGCTGACAGTCTGCATTTTCTCGCAGTCCAGAACCCCGGCCCAATTGCCCGGCCAGCGGCTGTCCGCCTCGTCCCATGCCTCCTCGATGGCTTGTAAGCTGTTTGCGTCTGCGGCATAGTCTATCACAAACCGGCTCATCGCTCGCCGAGCCATTCGTTCGAGAAAATACCCTGCCGCCTGGTCCAGCAGCGTTTCCTGCAGCCAGAGATGCCGGGCCATGCGCAGAACGGTCATTTGTTTATTCTTGGCCGCGTCCAGCCGGCCTTTCGATAAATCCTGGTTGGCGCTGCGCAGCATCTCACGGACAAAAGCTTTGGTTGTATTGATGCGTTTAAACTGCCGCTGAAGGCTTGCCATATCCACCGGCGGCTCAAACCGGCAGTCGGGTATTTGAGCAATCGCAATCAGCGCCGTCATATCCGGCTCGAGCGTTTTTAGCCACTGGGTCAGTTCCGGCCGGTCGTCTTCATCCCACGATTCAAGATACGTTGCGATATCCGTCTCCTGCTCCATCGGATAAGCGAATAAATCTTCTTCGTGCCGGGCGAAAAGAGCTTCATAGCGTATCGCGGCGTTGTCTTCATCGGGGATGTGACGCCGGGCGTTAAATTCAGCGATTTTCTTTTTAAAAACATACGGCTGCCACTGGCTGGCATCCTGTTCGGGGATGTGAATCCAGGCATAAATGCCGGCAGCGACCGTCGCCATCGCCATCCAGCACCATTTTTGCAGGTCTCGCGGCATAAAAATCCCCACCGCCGGGATGACGGTAAAGACCAGCGACACCCGCCACGGCACACCCAGTGCCAGCCCCGTCAGCAGCAGCAGCAGCGCCACCGCCACCGCCGTCCACCGTATGAAGGCGTAAGAAAAACGAAGAATTTTATGGAGTGTCTTAAGCGATGATTTATTTTGTTGTGTTGTCATTGGTTTTCGACCCGCCTGTTTTTCTGAGAATATCATATCATTTTGTCAAACCACCGTCAAAACAGATTCCGGACAACCTGTGTGTTTTTTCTTGCTCCCGGACAGCGATGGAGCTATACTTTCAAAGACAATTTGCAAAAACCGAATTTATTAAGGAGATAAAAAATGCGAGCTGAAGAGATGGCCCCGGTATTCGGAGGATGTTTCGTTCTGTTTTTTGTCCTGGCGTTCAGTATCCTTAACCTGGTCGTATTCTGCAAGATTTATTCACGGGCCGGCTACCCCTGGGCCATGGGATTTCTGATGCTGATTCCCATAGTCAATTTCATTATGATGCTGATACTGGCGTTCAGCGAATGGCCGATTCAAAAGCAGGTCAAACAGCTTCAGCAGCAATTGGCTTCGCCGAACGGCCCGCGAGAAAGCTTCCGGAATTTATAATACCAGCGGGAATTTTTATGTGGGAAATACAAACGCCCCGGCCGGTAAAATTAATTGTGGGAATTCTCGCCGCTGACACGCGATGTCTCGATGCGGCCCGTGCCGATATTCTGGAGATCTTCGGACAAGCCGACCTGCTCAGCCCTGCCTATCCGTTTGATATGACCGAATACTATAAAGACCAGACCGGGGCGGGCATCCTGCGGCAATTTGTCAGTATCGAGCGGCCCATTGACCCCGGACAACTGGCCGACATCAAGCACAAAACCAACCAAATGGAAAAAAACATGGCCGGGCGTTTGAATACCCCTTTTCCGCGTCCCGTCAATCTTGATCCCGGGTATATCGAGCCAAGCAAACTCGTGCTGGCCTCCACCAAAAATTTCGCGCATCGGGTCTATATCGGTTCCGGAATATGGGCCGAAGTTACGCTCACCTATAACAAAGGCCTCTGGCAGGTCTATCCCTATACCTTTCCCGACTTTAAAAGCGGGCGGTATAATGATTTCCTGTCTGAAGTAAGGGAAAAACTTGTCCATCAACTGCGACAGGGAAATTGATGATTTACGATGGAATAAAAGATTAAAACAAGTACAATAGCATTTGTTCTTACGGGAGTATGACAATTTCAAATTTAACCTGTCTATCGCTGGTTTTGCCCATATCGGCGTTCGCGGTCTCGGCGGCTCTGACCGTACTGGTCCGGCGAATTGCCGTGCGTGCCGGCTTTTGTGCATACCCGTCACAGGACCGCTACCATCAGCGCGTCGTGGCGCTCGGTGGCGGCATGGCCATCTTCTGGACGATGGCCCTGTTTATCCTGGCCGGGGCAGCGGTGATTCACTGGGTCATCGCCGATGACAAATTCTCCTTTTTCGATAGATCCATTTTGATTTATATCGAAGGATTTCTGAACAAAACCGACGATTTGCTGCTGGTTATGGCCTGCGCCGCAGCGCTGCATCTGCTGGGACTATGGGACGATGTCCGCAGGCTCGGACCCTATACCAAGCTGGCGGTGCAATTTGCCGTCGCCGTTGTTGCTGCAGTTTTTGCCGATATTCGCGTCGAAATGTTTATCCAGAATAAAGTGATTACGACCATCTTGTCCGTGTTTTGGATTGTCGGCATTATGAATGTCTTCAATTTCCTGGACAATATGGACGGCCTCTCGTCGGGGATGGCCATCATCGTCGCCGGCACACTTCTGACCGCCGCCATCGGCAGCGGCCAGGTCTTCATCACGGGGCTGGGACTTTTGTTTCTGGGTGCCGTTGCCGGCTTTTGGATATGGAATTTCCCCCCGGCCAAAATCTTTATGGGAGACTGCGGCTCATTGGTCATCGGATTCTTTGTCGCGATGCTGAGTATGCGGACAACCTATTATCATCAAGCCGGGAGCGGCAGTTTATATGCTGTCTTTATGCCGCTGCTGGCGCTGGCCGTACCGTTGTATGATTTCGCCAGCGTCACTTTTTTGCGCATCAAACAGGGCAAAAGCCCCTTCGTCGGCGATACGCAGCATTTCTCCCACCGCCTGCGAAAACGCGGCCTGTCGGATGCCCAGGTTGCGCTGACGTTATACCTGGCCACGCTCTGTACGGGCCTGGGTGCAATCTTCCTGCGGCAGGTTAATCTGGTCGGCGCGATTTTAATCTTTACCCAGACAATGATGGTGCTGGGTATTATAGCGATTCTCGAAACTGCCGGGCACAAAAATAATGATTAACGATTGAACTTGCATTTGAAATCCAATCGACAATTCTGTTTATGACTATGTCCGTAAAAAAAACAAGCGATTCACAAAAGCATCGGTCTTTCCGCTGGCTGGAAGGCATTTTGCTTGTCGTGGTGCTGTGTGTCGCGGCGCTGCGCCTCAGTTTCATTGAAACGCCCCAGAACACGATGCAAAACGCCGTGCTATGGACCACGCCGCGGGGAATAAGCCTCCTGTTGTCGGCGGCGATATTGGTTCCTGTAATGCTCGGCCTCCTGCTGCTGGTTTTGCAGGGCCGATGGCGTACCAATCTGGGGGTCATCGGCTGGCTTCTTTTTGTCCTTGCGGCGGTCATTTCCACTTATTTTACTGCCTCCGACAAACGTACTGCAATGACCGCGGGTTTTACGCTGATTGTCCCCATGCTGGCGGCGCTGATCCTGCCCGCCTGGCTGGATTCAAACCGTCGAATCGATGTCGTCCTATGGGTGATTCTGTCAATGGGCTGCGCGGCGGTATATACCAGCGCCGACCAGTATCTCGACAGCAATCAAAAAGTCATCGAAGATTACCATCGCGACCCGCAGCGGCATTTACAAATGCTCGGCATCGAACCCAACAGCCTGGCGCAATTCCAATATGAACATCGCCTGCATTCCAAAGACATACGCGGCTTTCTGACCACCAGCAATTCCACGGGAACATTTCTATTGGCCGGCGTTTTCATCGCCGCCGGTCTGCTGATAGACACCTTCCGCCATCGCAAAAATGATCCCGGCGTTGTTTCCCGATTGGTGGTGCTGGCGCTGGCGCTGCTGATACTGTCGGCCGGGGTATTCCTCGGCAAAAGCAGGGGAGCGATGGCGGCAGGCGCATTGTTGGCAATTTTATTTATTGTGCTGATTTGCTGCGGCCGGCAATTCTGGCGCCGCCGCTGGTTGATTCTGCCGATTTTATTGCTGGCGTTTCTTGCCGTATGGGCGATTGCGATTGCGTATGGTACAAAACACGGCAAGCTCCCCGGCCCAAACGCCATGTACGTCCGCTGGCAATACTGGACCGGCGCCGCGAAAATGGCCGCCGAACACCCCCTTGGCGTTGGCGGCGGCAACTTCGGGACATTTTATCCGCAGTACAAAGTCCCCGCAGCCCCGGAAACCGTCAGCGACCCCCATAATATCATCCTGTCCATCTTGTGCCAGTTCGGCCTTCTCGGACTAATCGGTTTTCTATTGGCTGTTTTCACGCCATTATGGAGTGGCCTGAAAAATACCTTTGAAAATCCCGCCGCGATAATTCCACCCGACAAGCCGGCCAAAGCGATATCTTTTGGGATGCTCCTGGCTACCACGGCGGCACTCTTATTTCTCTGTCCCGTTGTCAGTGAAGGCGGATTCCTCGGTGAAAACGCCGTAGTCCGTCAATCCGTATTTGTGGTGATGTATCTTTTGCCGGTGTTTTTCTTCGTCTGTCCCTTCGGCCTTTTGTGGGCCACGGCCAAAGAATCACCCTCTGATTTTTCCCGCCGCGGACTTGCCGCCGGCCTCATCTGTGCCGTCGTCGCTATTCTAATTCACAACTTAATTGACTTTGCCCTCTTCGAGCCGGGCGTCTGGACAATATTCTGGATTTTAATCGCGCTGATAATGTCGATTTACCCATCCACGCCGCCATCCACACAGGCCCCGAAGCCGCTGCGTATTCTATTTCCGGCCGGAGTGCTTGTGGTTGCGTTAGTCGCCTTATATTTCTGTGTCTGGGTGTCTGTTCGTGCGGGAACACAGTTCCAGGCAGGCCTGAGAAATGGAAATCCCTTGCCGTATTTTCAGCAGGCCATCCAAATCGATCCTTTCGATCCTAATCCATGGGTTTATTCGGCCAAGTGGCTTGAATCATCCGAACCCGGCAATACAAAGTCTATTCAGGACGCTCAGGTGCTTATGCAGCAGGCCCGACATCGCGACATCGCAAATTTTATCTATAGCGGATCGCTTTCAAGGCTGTATGTGATGGAATCAGAAATTAGAAAGGATAGTCAGCTTGAATATCTGGACGCCGCCTATCAGGCTCTTCTTGAGGCCCAGCGGCTCTATCCCGGTTCCGACCGGATTGCTTTCAACCTTGGTACTCTGGCTGAAAAAATGAATAAGCCGCAAAAAGCGCTCGAACATTTCTGTCGGGCCGTCGAAATCGAAGACCAGTATCGCAGCCAATTCGCCGAAATGTACCCCGATTATCCCCTCTGCAGCCGGCTTGGACAAGACCGCTACGAATACGCAAAAAAGTACATCCAGAAAAGCTGCAAACCTTAGAGTTTTCACTCATAACAAACCGCTTTAAAGGCAATTCCATCCCCTCTATATCCTTAAAAATACTGATTTTTCAAAAAAAATTGCAAAATAAAAGTTTATATTTGACTTTTTAGTCGATAGCGACTATATAGTCACTTATGAATGGTGTAGATAAAAACACGCTTTGGCCGATGGGGCGGGCACAGCGAAGAGCTGGTAAAACAAGGATGAAATTGCTCGACGCGGCATTGGCGGTTTTTACCGAAATAGGTGTCGATGCAGCGTCGATTGAGAAGATAACCGAAAGAGCGGATGTCGGAAAAGGAACCTTTTACCGGCATTTCGCCGATAAACGCAGCCTGCTGCAGGCCCTGATTGAAGAAGCGATAGAAAAACTCAATGTCCGGATTACGGATGATGCGGAAACGCCTGGCGGTTTCGAAACCCGGCTCGAACGGCTTTTTGATGAACATGTGAATTTTTTTTTACAGTATCCCCGGCAATATATATTGCTTTTTCAGGGACGGATGTTTATAAAACTGGGCCGCGATTTGACCGGAGAGATAGAAGCCCCGTATCTGCGGTATCTTGAAACGCTCGAACGGCAGATGGCGACGTTTCTCCCGGACGGAATGCAGCCGACGAAAATTCGCGGGCTGAGTTGTGCCATCGCCGGGTTTGTATTCGGCTTCTTTTCGTTTGCGATGATCGGCCTGACGAAAGAAGAAATTGAAGAAAGTCTTCGGCCTGTACGAAAGGCCTTTGTGGACAGTATGGCAAAGTTTTTGGCCAGATAGAAATGTAACCGAGAGAGAAACTCTTTTAAGGAAACAAAAAGATGGTACAGTCGTTCAAGATGGAAGCCGCCGATGCTGCTGCGTCCGACAAACCTCCGTCTCAATCTATGGTTGGCAGTGATGATGAACCTCCCCCCGTTTTATCCGTCGCCCCGGCAATAAATGTCAAGCCTTTGATTCAAATCCATAACCGATGGAGCGATTGGCGATGGCAGATGAGCCATCGAATCCGCTCCGTCGATCAATTGTTCGGCTACTTCCCGGACAAATCCTATTGTCAGTCCATCGAACCCGTCGTCGCAAAATACCCGATGGCCATTACGCCCTATTATGCCTCACTGATTCGCAAGGTTGATATGGCCGACCCGGTGTTTCAAATGTGCGTGCCGCAGCTTAATGAGCTGTACGACCCGCCGTTTTTGTCCAGCGACCCGCTCGAAGAACACGACGATATGCCCGTGGCGGGGCTGGTGCACCGCTATCCGGACAGGGCGCTGTTAATCGCGACGACGACCTGCTCGATGTATTGCCGCCACTGCACGCGCAAACGTGTCGCGGGCACACGGGAAACAAGCATTTCCGCACGCCGGCTCGAACAGGTTACGGCCTATCTGACGGCGCATCCGGAAATTTCCGACGTCATCGTTTCCGGCGGAGACCCGCTCACCATGAGCGACGAGGCGCTCGAGATGATTCTCTCGGCCCTGCGAAAAGTCCCCTCGGTGCAGATTATTCGCATCGGGACGCGGATGCCCGTTGTACTGCCGATGCGGATTACCGACGCGCTGGTCAATATGCTCAAAAAATATCATCCGCTGTGGATCAATATGCACTTTAATCACCCCAACGAGATTACGCCCGAATCCGCCGAGGCCTGCCGCAAGCTGGCCGACGCCGGGATTCCGCTGGGCAATCAGTCCGTACTGCTCCGCAACGTCAATGACGACCCAAGGGTCTATGAGCAGCTTTGCCGGGCGCTGGTGCGAATGCGGGTTCGCCCGTATTATCTCTACCAGTGCGACCTCGTCCGCGGCATTGAGCATTTCCGCACGCCGGTCAGCCGGGGTATCGAGATTATGGAATATCTCCGCGGCAGAGTGTCGGGTCTTGCGATACCGACGTTTGTGGTGGACGCCCCTCACGGCGGCGGCAAAATCCCCATCCTGCCGAGCTATATCGTCTCCACCAGTCCGACACATACGGTCATCCGCAACTTTGAAGGGATGCTGATTTCCTATCCCGAGCCGGCACATCGCGATACACCCATACCGAGTGCGGAGCCGAGCCGCGATTCGGCGCCGGGCGTATGGGCCTTGGCCAATGGACAATACAGCCACATTCAGCCGGCCAAAACCATCCGCCAGACCCGCCGACAGACCTGCTGTCACCACGTGGAATCCAATGAACTGCTCGGCCAGTAAAATATGAATATTTTTGGTCCACGGCCTGTTCGACGGGCCGTGGACTTTTTTTTTGTTTTTTCCCGAAATTTCTCTTTAACCCCTTGTCTATTTCTCTGTGAACTATAAACTATCAGCTATGAACTTTAATAATCTCAATATCGGTTTCGTCTATGACCTGCGGGATGACTATCTCAAAGAAGGTTTTACGTCCGAGCAGGTCGCCGAATTTGACACCGAATCCACCATCTCATCCATCACGCGGGGATTGACCGAACTGGGCTGCAAAGTTGACCGTGTCGGCAACGCCAAAGCCCTCGTAAAACAAATCGTCGCCGGCAAACGGTGGGATTTGGTCTTCACCATCGCCGAAGGCGTTAAAGGCCGCAGCCGCGAGGCCCAGGTCCCGGCCATTCTCGAACTCTACGATATTCCCTATACCTTTTCCGACCCGCTGGTCTGCGCGATGACACTCGATAAGGAAATGGCCAAAAAAATCATCCGCGACGCCGGCCTCAATACCCCAAAATCGTATCTCGTGCAATTCGATGCGGACATCGCCAATGTAAAATTGAATTATCCGCTTTTCGCCAAAC
The DNA here is from genome assembly GCA_016873215.1 of Planctomycetota bacterium. GTDB lineage: Bacteria > Planctomycetota > Phycisphaerae > Sedimentisphaerales > Anaerohalosphaeraceae > Anaeroglomus. The sequence goes on along the minus strand of VGXU01000024.1, from coordinate 16,843 downwards.
CCGTCGCCGAAGGAACAGGCAAAGGCGTGGACGCCCGCTCCAAAATCACCTCGCCCGCCCAGCTTGCCGAAGTCTGCAAAGCACTTCTCAAGCAGTTTCATCAGCCCGTCCTCGTCGAAGAGTATCTCCCCGGCCGGGAATCCACCACCGCCATTCTCGGCACCGGCTCAAAAGCCCGCGTCCTCGGCACCATGGAAATTCGCGTCAAGGAAGGCGCCCCCGCGCAGGACTATTCCTATGAAGTCAAGGAACTGTGCGAAGAATTCGTCCATTATTTCCCGATGCCCAAAGACGGCACCCGGCAAAAAGTCGAAGAGTTGGCCCTGGCCTGTTATCGTGCGCTTGAATGCTGCGACACCGCCCGCGTCGATATCCGCATGGACGCCAACGGCAGCCCCTCGTTCATCGAGATCAACCCACTGCCCGGCCTGCACCCGCTCCATTCCGACCTGCCGATGATCGCCACACAGGAAGGCATGAGCTACCCGCAGCTTCTGTCCGAAATTTTAGCCAGCGCGTTGGAGAGAGAAAATTTATGAAGAAGACTTTACTTATTCTCTACAATCGTCCCGACAGCAGCCTCAATCAGATCGGCTGCTCCGAAAGCGATGCCGGCGTTCTTGAGGAGGTCGAGGCTGTCACGGCGGCGTTAAAAAAACTGCGGTTACGCTATCGTATTCAATCCATAGGTTCGGTAAAGGAAATAATCGAGGTACTGTCCCGTGCACCGGAAACGACCATATTTAATCTCGTCGAAATCCTCGAAGGCTCTTCTATGAAAGCCGGACTTGTCCCTTCATTGTGCAAAGCGTTTGAGAAGGCCTGCACGGGCTGCAATACACGGAGTTTGATGCTGACCACGGATAAATGGCAAAGCAAGGCTGTACTGGCCGCCGCCGCTCTGCCAGTACCGCGGGCGTTTCTGGTCGAGCCGGGGCAAAGAGCCAGACCGAATTTCAACGGGCCATATATCGTTAAGCCCGTCGCCGCCGACGGCAGCGAAGGCATTGACGATGCCGCCATCATTAAAACGCAGGGAGCCGCTCTGAATAAAGCCGTCCGTCGCGTTCATACGCAATTCAAACAAACAGCCATTGTCGAGCAATTTGTGGACGGCCGTGAATTTAATATCACTGTCTTGAATAAAAACGGTAAAACCGCCGTCATGCCCGTCGCCGAAATTGATTTTGCCGCTTTCCCGCCCGGCAAACCCCGCATTATCGGCTACGAGGCCAAATGGATAGCGGGCAGTTTCGAATTTAACAATACGCCCCGTGTCGTCCCGGCCAAAATCTCAATAGCGCTGGCTAAACAATTGACCATGCTTGCCGCAAAGGCCGCCGCTGCTGTCGGCTGCACCGATTATTGCAGGGTCGATTTCCGCGTGGACAAAAAAAATCGCCCCCTCATTCTCGAAGTCAACGCCAATCCCGACCTTTGCCCCCAGGATGGCGTCGCCGCGGCAGTCCATGCGGCCGGAATCCAATACCATCAGTTTGTAAAAATTGTTTTGGATAACGCCCTGGCGAGAATGAAAAAATTTAAAATAAAAAATCAAGAATCAAAAATCAGAAATAGAAAACCGGCCGCATCGGGAGACGTTATTCGCCTGGCCGAACCGGAAGATGTACACATGGTGTTGAAATTTCTTGAGGATACGAAATTTTTCCGGCACGAAGAGATGCTTGTTGCCGAGGAAGTCATTACCGACGCGATTAAGCATGGTCCTGATGGACCGTATCAATCGTACGTATTGGAACGCGGCGGGGCTGTCATCGGCTGGGTCTGCTGGGGACCGACACCATGTACCGTCGGCAGCTTCGATATTTACTGGCTGGGTGTCACGCCGAAATGTCAGGGGCTGGGGCTGGGACGAAAACTGATGGATTTTGCCGAGGAAAAAATCCGTAGCGCCGGCGGCAGGCTATTTTTCGTCGAAACCTCCGGCCGGGACAGCTATCTGCCGACGCGTGCATTTTATGAACGCATCGGCTATACGATCGCCTCAGTCGTGAAGGATTTCTACGCCCCCGGCGACGACAAAATCATTTACACCAAACCGACACAGCAAGGCGGGTAATTCTCGTCGTGACGCCGGAGAAGATTATTTTTGACCAATCGATTTTTCGTACAGCGCCCCTATCCCATATCTTCAATGTATCCATTTAGCGTACGGTTATGCCATGACGCGGCAGAAAAGAAATTCACATTTACGTCAAATTCTGTTACAGTACGGGTTGTCGAGGGTTATTGTATGTGTTTGCTCAAAATATTCAGGAAAAACAATCGTGAAAAAAAATATAGAAAAGACAGGTTTTAATGCGATCAAGGAGTCCGTTTTGACCAACCGTATCACATGGTTCGCATTACTCCTTATTATGATTTTCACAGGCTTGGTTCGATATCGTCTGCTTGAAGTTCCGATGGAACGCGATGAGGGGGAATATGCTTATGCCGGACAACTGATGCTTCAAGGGATTCCACCTTATCAGGAAGTCTATAATATGAAACTGCCGGGGATTTATGCCATCTATGCGGGGATTATGGCGGTCTTCGGGCAGACCCATCAGGGAATTCACATAGGGCTTCTGCTGGCCAATCAGGCAACGCTGCTATTTGTGTTTTTGCTGGCCCGGCGATTATTCAATCCGCTGGCGGCGGCGGCATCGGCGGCTATATTCGCCTTGCTGTCGGTCAGTGGACCGGTCGATGGGGTATTCGCCAATGCAGAGCATTTTGTTATAGTTTTTGCTGTTGGCGGTCTGCTGATGCTCTGGCAGGCGATGTCCAAAGACAGCCAGTGGAGACTCTTTGTCGCGGGAATTCTACTGGGAATCGCTTTTATTATAAAACAGCACGGGTTTGCGTTTAGTGCGGCCGCAGGGGGGTATATTCTGCTGGATGCCTGGATACAAAAACCGGTTTCATGGCGTAAATTAATTCTCAGATTGCTGTCGCTGACGGGTGGGATTGCCGTTGTCGTTGCGGGGCTTTTCCTGGCGATGGTTTGGATGGGCGTTTTTGAGAAATTCTGGTTTTGGATGGTCGATTACGCCAGGACTTATGTGGCTCAGATACCGCTCAGCGAGGCATGGAATTGTTTTACTAACAGTTTTACTCCGATTGTCGGCTGTGCCGTACTGCTGTGGATTCTGATTGGTCTTGGAATTATCTGCCTGGCGACACGGATCCTTTGCGGACGTGTAAGACTATTTTTACTGGTGTATGCTATTTTGTCGCTTGTGGCCATCTGTCCCGGATTTTATTTCCGGCCGCATTATTTTGTTCTTTTATTACCCTGTGCGGCTCTGCTGGGGGGGGCGGCAATCTATGCAATTTCGCAATCTCGGCCGCGGATTGCCTGGCTGTCTAAACTGGTCCCGACGGCACTGATTATTGTCTGTCTTGGACAGACAGTCTATCTGCAGCGTCAGTTCCTGTTCCTGATGACGCCCGCGGAGGCGTGTCGTTTCAGATACGGTCCTAATCCATTTCCGGAGTCGCTTGAAATCGCTTCTTTTATCCAAAGTAATACAGTACCCGGCGATACGATTGCCATTTTAGGTTCGGAGCCTCAGATTTGCTTTTATGCGCAGCGTCGTTCCGCCAGCGGCCACATTTACATGTACCCGCTGATGGAAAATCATCCCTTTGCACTCCAGATGCAGAAAGAGTTTATCCGGGAGACGGAGGCTAAAAATCCAAAATATATGATTTTTGTTGATATCCCTGCGTCATGGCTGGTGCAACACAACTCTCATATGTTTCTATTTGAGTGGTTCGACCGTTATCAAAAGAACTTTCAGATGATGGGGGTTGTTGCGATCTATGAAAATCAGACGGTTTTTCATTGGGCTCCGAATATTCCGGCCTCCATCGATTCGCCTTTCGTGGTCGTTCTATTTGAACGTATCAAGGGACGTTGAGGCGGACATCGAACCAATTTAAAAAAACATCCGATTTTACAGGTGTATAAAATGCCGACTTTAAACGTATCAAAGTTTCAGCATTTATGAAAAAAGATGCGACGAAAAATCTGTTTGAATCTATGAATAAACCGGATTTGCCTCCGGGTAAAGTCATCCGTGTGGCCGTCGATACCGGCGCCGACAGCGAATTTGATTATCTCCTCCCCGACGGGATGGGCAGTATTGCCCCCGGCTGGCGCGTCGAGATCCCATTCGGCAAAAATAATAAACTCGTCGCCGCCTTCGTCGTCAAAGTCCTCACCGACCCCGACGAAATCGAAAAAAGTAAACGCTTCAGACTCAAAGCCGTCAAAAAAATCATCGATCCCGCACCGCTGCTCGATGACCGGCAGATGGCCCTTGCCCGGTGGATTGCCGAGTACTATGTCTGTCCGCTCGGCCAGGTGCTGGCCGCGATTGTCCCCGCCGCCGTCAAAAAAGACGCCGGCGCAAAAACCGAACACTGTATTTACCTGGCCCCGGCCGACACCAAAGCCCCGGCCCCCAAAAGCAAAAAACAAAAAGCCATCATCGAATTTCTCCGCACGCATCAGGCCATCGGCGGATCCGCCGCGATAGAAAAAAAATCCCTCCTGCACGACGCACAATGTACCGACGCCCCGTTAAAACAGCTCATCCGCAATGGTCTTGTAAAAGTCATTGCCCGCCGGACTATCGCCGCGCTGCCGGCCGTCCCAAAAGAATTTGCCGCCGAACCCAAACAAATCATACTCAACGCCGAACAGCAAAGAGCTTTCGACCACATCACCAGGCAGGTCCGCTCCGACCGCTTCGGCGCAACCCTGCTTTTCGGTGTCACCGACAGCGGCAAAACCGAAGTCTATATCCGCGCCATCGACGCCTGCATCCAAATGGGCAAACAGGCCATCGTTCTCCTGCCCGAAATCACCCTGACCGCCCAGACCGTCGAACGCTTCGAAAAACGCTTCAAAAAAATCGCCGTCCTCCACTCCGCCCTTACCGATTCCCAGCGCAACGCCCAGTGGCAAATGATTAAAGCCGGCGACGCCGATGTTGTCATCGGCGCCCGCTCCGCCGTCTTCGCGCCGCTGCAGCGCCTCGGCCTCATCGTCGTCGATGAAGAACACGAACCGTCCTACAAACAGGACACTGTTCCGCGCTACCACGGCCGCGACACTGCTATCAAACGTGCCCAGCTCGCCGGCGCCCATTGCCTTCTCGGCTCGGCAACCCCGTCGCTCGAAACCCTCGCCAATTGCCAAAGCAAATCGTTCTATACGATGCTCGAACTGCCGCACCGCGTGACGAAACAGCCGATGCCGCAGATGCAGCTTGTCGATATGACTGTCGCCTTTGAAGGCACAGGACAAAAATCGCCGCACATCCTCAGCCCGGCATTGCTGGCCGAATTAAAAAACACGCTCGAGCGAGGCCAACAGGCTATCCTCCTCCTCAACCGCCGCGGCTACAGCAATTACATCTATTGTCCCTCGTGCCGCCATTCACTGCATTGTATGAATTGCGACGTCACACTGACGTTTCATAAAGAACGCCGGATGAACACCCCCGAAGACACCGCCTTCGGCGCCCACGTCAAAGGCGGCTATGCCGTCTGCCATTATTGCCTGTCCAAAACGCTCGTCCCCGACAAGTGTCCGCTCTGCGGCAAACGAATGATGATGCTCGGCCTCGGCTCCCAGCGGCTCGAAGAGGAACTGGCCGCCAGACTCCCGCACGCCCGCATCCGCCGCGTCGATAGCGACTCCATGAGCGGACGGGACTACTACCGTGTCCTCGACGACTTCGCCGCAGGCTCAATCGACATCCTCGCCGGCACGCAAATCCTCGCCAAGGGTCTGCATTTTCCCAACGTCACACTCGTCGGCATCGTCAGCGCCGACACCTCGCTTTCCCTGCCGGACTTCCGCGCCAACGAACGCACCTTCCAGCTCATCAATCAGGTCGCCGGCCGTGCCGGCAGAGGCGACGCCCCCGGCCGGGTCATCGTCCAGACCTGGCTGCCCGACGCACCCGTCATCAAGTACGCCCTCAAGTACGATTTCGCCGGCTTTGTTAAAGACGAGATGCAGCATCGCAAATCCTGCTGCCTCCCGCCCGTCTGGCGGATGGCCATCATCCAGATGCGGGGGGCAAAATATGAGCAATTGGACGCCGCCGCCAAAGTGATGAGCGAGCGTCTGGCCCAGACAATCGCCCGCCTCGGCCTCGAAATCCGCGTTCGCGGCCCGATGCCCGCTATTATCAGCCGGATACAGAGCTATCACCGCATCCAGATTATCCTTGAGGCCCCGACGGCGGCGGACTTGCAAACCCTCTTTGCCGACCTCCGCATCCAGGCCCCCATCCGGCCAGCGGCACAGGTCTATTACGATGTGGACCCCATTTATGTATTGTAGCTTGCATTTTTCCACGCTCTCGTGTATAGTATCACCCTTTTACCGCAGGTGCCCCTAAAGGGTGCCATGCCCACGCTGGCGTGGGCATGAAAAATTGCTGTTGTAATTGCGGAGAGTAGCTCAGCTTGGATTAGAGCGCTGCGTTCGGGACGCAGAGGTCGCAGGTTCAAATCCTGTCTCTCCGATTTCTTTCCAAATTTGCGTTATTAGCAGAACGGTTCAAGACATCATGGCACGTTTTTGTATACCGTATTGAGCGTCCATATAACAGCAAGCACTGCCAAATTAGAAGTTGCATCATTTTCATGTCTTGTTATAAGTACACCATAATGAATGTTGCGTTAAAAAAGCTGCTATTTTCTTTTTGTGAAGGAATATTGTTTAGCATATGATTTAGAGAGAGCACTTCGGAATTTAATGTATGAATTTTGAGATTGAAACAATAATCGAGTTACTGCATATCATCAATTCCACGCACTCTCTGCGCGAACTAATGAAGAAAATAATTGAGCTTATCAGGAACAAAACGGGCTGCGAAGCCGTGGGGATACGGCTCCGAGAAGGCGAGGATTTTCCGTACTATGAAACGATAGGGTTTCCCGACGATTTTATTTTGCGAGAAAATAAACTTTGTGCCAGAGATCAAAAAGCTGAGCTGATTCGTGACAGCAATGGCAATCCTTTTGTTGAATGTATGTGCGGCAATGTATTGTGCAACCGCTTCAACCCATCGAAACCGTTCTTCACCGAACGGGGAAGTTTCTGGACAAATAGCACTACCGAATTGCTCGCAACTGCAACAGAAATAGATAGACAGGCTCGAACTCGTAACAGATGCCATGGAGAAGGATATGAATCTGTAGCATTGATCGCCCTTCGAGTAAGAAACGAGACTTTCGGCTTACTGCAATTTAACGACAGGCGAAAAAATCTCTTTACGCCAGCAATGATTGCGTCCTTCGAACAGCTTGCCGATAATATCGCTCTGGCACTCATGCAGCTTCGCAGCAGCGATGCGGCAACAAAAAGCAGTCAAATCTATCGGTCACTCTTTGAAACCGCAAACGATTCTATTTTCGTTGTTGACTGCCAGAGCCTCAGAGTAGTTGATGCCAATAAAGCCGCCTCTGAACTCTATGGTTACACGCACAATGAATTTTTACAGCTCAGCATTATTGATATTTCCGCAGAACTTATCCGAAGCAAACTATCCATAAAGAACGGTGATTGCAGAATTTCTCTGCGTTTTCACAAAAAGAAGAATGGTACGATTTTTCCAGTCGAGATTACCGGAGGTTATTTTGAACAAGATGGCATGCGATTTCAGGTTGCCTTTATACGCGATATCACCGAACAAAAGCTGACGGAAGAAATGCTGCTGAATACACAGGAGCGGTTTGCTCTATCAGTCAACGCGGGGCGAATTGGATTGTTCGAGTGGAACATTTTGACTGATGAAACATTTTGGACGCTGCAGCATGAAATTATTTTCGGCTATCTTCCTACTGCTACTACTACTACTACTACTACGGCTCACACTTACGAAGACTTTGCGCAGCGAGTTCACCCTGACGACCTCGCTGCTGTCGAAGAAAAAATCCGCCGCGCGAAAGCGGAGCACACGGTTTATGAGGCAGAATACCGCGTTATCTGGCCCGACGGAAGTATTCATTGGATATATGGGCGCGGACAGTATTATTATGACAGTAAAGGTGAAGCCGTGCGAATGCTGGGGGCTGTGGTGGATATTACTGATCACAAGATGGCAGAAAAGGAGCTGGCTGAAAGCGAAGAGCGCTATCGCAACCTTTTTGAATCGATGAATGAAGGTTTTGCTCTTTGTGAGATGATATACGACCAAACAGGCAAGCCTGTCGATTTTCGTTATTTGAATGGGAACACTGCTTTTGCGCGGATAAGTGGTTTGCCTGTTGAACGGGTGCTTGGTCGAACTATCAAAGAAATTCTGCCGGCCATCGAGCCGTTCCGGATAGAGGCGTACAGCCATGTGATAGAAACTGGTCAGGGCGAGCGCTTTTACAATGAAGTGAAAGAGCTTGGAAAGCATTTTGAGGTTTATGCGTGGCGGGCAGGTGTGAGGCGTTTCGCAGCCGTTTTCCACGATATTACCCGGCGCGCAGTTTTCCAAAACAAAGTTTCTCTTCTTACCAACCGTGAACGGCAGGTGATGGAGCTTATAATCGCCGGAAAATCCGACAAACAAATTGCTGCCGAACTTGGCGTAACCCAGCGTGCCATATCTTTTCACCGCACTCATATTCTCAAGAAAATACAAGTATCCTCGACAGTCGAACTTGCCGAGTTGGCCATAAAATCTACGTGAGCCAAACAGTAGATTTTTCCCTGTCTTTTTCTGTCGGTACGGTACTGCAATCTACCAAAATAGAAGCACTTAAAATCAAAATAGAGCGTACTGTTAGATATTCAAAGTCCGATAGACAATATAGGCTATGCCGTAATTGCTAACTGGAATCGAGGTACAAAAATGAAAACAGTTTACCTCCTTAAAAGAGTTTCAGAAGTATTGAGTGTGTGTATATTCTTGGCAGGTCTTACCGTACTGATAGGCTGGATTCTTGATATCCCCATCTTAAAAAGCATATCGCCTAAATTCGTTACAATGAAAGCAAATACGGCTATCTGTTTTATTTTGATTGGCTTATCGCTATGGCTGTCGCAGGAAAAACGTATGGCCAGCCGGTTATGCCGCTTAATCGCCACTCTCTGCTCATTTATCATTTTTGTTACAGGATTTCTTACATTCACTGAATATATATTTGGATGGAATCTTGGCATCGACCAGCTTTTATTTAAAGAGTCGGCCGCCGCTGTCTTAACGAGCTCACCGGGAAGGATGGCGTTAAATACTTCAGTCGTCTTTACAGTAACAGGCATTGTGCTATTTATGATATGGTCCAAGTCCGTATTCTTTCAGTATCTCGCCCAGTTTCTGATTCTTTTGACTGGCATCATTGCCCTTTTATCATTTGTGGGATATTTGTATGGAGCAAGTCTTCTCTATATCGGCTCGCGCTTTAGTACAGCCATGGCGCTGCACACCACCGTATTATTTATGACGTCCTGCATAGGCTGTCTGTTTGCAAAACCTGAGCAGGGATTGATGAAAAATGTCGCCAGTGATTACTTTGGCGGAATGATGATCCGGCGGCTGCTGCCGGTAATTATTATAATGCCGATTATTATCGGCGGATTGGAAATTCTCATAAACAAGTTGGCAAAATATGATGATCCAGACACTGCAGAAGCCCTGACTGGAGTTTTAAATATTCTGTTAATCAGCGTATGCGTGTATATTTTTTCCATTTATCTCAACAGATTGGATGCCAAACACAGAGCCGTCGAAAAATTACTGAGGCAGAACGAAGCCAAATACAAGACACTTTATCAGTCGTCGCGGGACGCAATCATGATGCTTGCTCCTCCAACATGGAGTTTTATAGCGGGCAATGCCGCGACAGTCGAATTGTTTAGAGCCAAAGACGAACCGGACTTCATTAGTCATGCCCCTTGGGAGGTTTCACCTGAGTATCAGCCTGATGGGCAGCCTTCCTTACAAAAGGCTAAGAAGATGATAGAACAGGCAATGATGAATGGTTCTAATTTCTTTGAGTGGCGGCACAAACGGCTTGACGGAGAAGAATTCCCCGCCACGGTGTTGCTGACTGCCATTTTTTTAGAAGGTAAGCAGCTTTTGCAGGCAACGGTAAGAGACATCTGTGAGGAAAAGTTGGCAGAGGAAACGCTGCAAAAGGCCAATTGGCAGCTTATAGAACAGAATAAGCTAAAGAGCAAAATTATTGACACCGTTACGCATGAACTGCGCACGCCGCTTTGCATATTCAAAAATATTATATCCAATGCACTTGCCGGCGTAATGGGGGAAATCTCGCCAAAGCTCCGAAGCAATCTTGTTATGGCTGATGAAGCGGTAAACAGGCTTGCCGGAATTGTCTCCGATTTTATGGACACTGCAAAAATTGATGCCGGAAAAATGCAGTTGCATTGTAAGAAATTTGCCATACAAACGGCCATTGAAAAAACCGTAAAAGCGTTTTGTCTGCTTGGCGAGGAAAAAAATATTCGGCTAAATATAATGGCGCCGGAATATCCGTTGATTGTTGATGCCGACTACGACCGCATAATTCAGGTTCTGACCAACCTAATCGGCAACGCCGTCAAATTCACTCCAAACAACGGCCAAATAATCATCAGGGTTAAAGACCTCGATACGGAAGCCGCCGTTGAAGTCGAGGATAATGGAATTGGAATTGCAAATAATGACATAGACAAAATATTCAGCCGCTTTGTGCAGATAGAGCAGATTGTGGGTTCCGGTCAGCATGGCACAGGTTTGGGGCTTTCAATTTCAAAGAGCCTTGTCGATATGCATGGCGGGCGCATCTGGGTCGAAAGCACTCCAGGCTGTGGAAGTAATTTCTGCTTTGTCCTGCCAAAGCTCCATGAGCTCGTCGTAGTTGATGAACTAAGCAGAAATGAAAAAAGCTAATTATAAAGTATTTCAGTAAAACTCTTTATTTTGCCGACAGTTTCTGCTTAACTGCAATCTGCGCCTCTTAAAAGATGTCAAAAAGCGAAATAACCGTTAAGCATACTTTCTTGCAAGTTCTTGTAATAACTGAAGTTCTGGGTTATTATTCAAGCTGATTTCTAAAAAAGCGGCAAGCAAAGGTTCAAACGAAGGACAGTCACCCCGATTCGTCCCCCGTTTCTGTCCATGTCATTCCAGCGAAAGCCGGAATCCACTCTCCATTTTACAATCCACTATTGTCAATTTACAATTTTATCCTTTTCCCTTTTCCCCTTTTTTGCGGTATAATTCCACTGTTTCCGTTCAAAAAGGAGATACAAATATGAAAGCCAAACAAAATGTCACTCTGTGGATATGTGGAATTTCAATACTGGTCTTCGGTATGGGTATTGTTGGGGCAACCCAGCCTTTTGAAAATTTGCCGCAGGATACGGTTCTTGCGGAAGTTCTCGGCCAAAAAGTGTGCCTTAAAGATATAGAGCCTGGTTCTGAGGTAAAGGAAAAACATCAGGATGCGGCCGGCGGTTTCAGTCTGTGGTTAAAACAAACCAGGGCGTCAAACCTGGGCCGTTATTTCAGGCCTTTATGGGATGATTATGCAAAGGAAAAAGGGCTGGAAGTAACAGACCGGGAGGTGAATGAATACAAGGAAAGAATGATTCATTTTATGACGGACCAAAAGGAGAAATGGAACAGAAAAAAAGATGATCTGGCAAAAGAGCTTATTGCTGAAAATCTGAAGGATGACAAAAAAGCGCAGCTTGAAAAAAGTTTCAATTTGTACAAAGGGCTTATTGAAAGAACGCCTGATACGGAAAGTATTTATCATAGCGCCGATAGTAATACTGCTAAATTGATTGATGATTCAACTAAATCATTCATTCTGGATTGGAAGATCAGGAAAGAATTGTATAAACAGTATAAGGGGCGGGTCATTTTCCAGCAGGCCGGCCCCGAACCCCTTGACGCTTTCAGACTCTTTTTTGAGGAGCAGCAGAGAAAGAGCAAATTTAAGTTTTTCAATAAAGACGCGGAAGATTTATTCTGGGATTATTATAAGAGCCAAAACCATACTTTTTGCAAAGACCTAAATGAAGCCGAAAGGCTCATGAGCACTCCATGGTGGCTAAAGGAAAAAGAGGAGGATGATTATGATACGGAAGCCGAATGGGGCGAAGAAGCAAGCGGCTTTCAAATCAGAATCGAAGGAGATTCAGGAAGAAGAGCATTTTATTCTGATAAAATTCCGGTCTTTAAAATAGATTTATTGAACACAGGCGACAAAACGTTTGCCTGCGCTGCATTAGAACAATTCTGTGAGGTTGGAGTGGATGGAAAGTGGTATAAATGGAACGGCCCTGCGGCGGCAGACGTGCTTGCCGGAATGTTAAAACCTAAAAATGTGAATTACGATTTCCTCGTCATTAAACTGACTGAAAATTGGGGATTAAAATCGCCCTCGACAAAAGAGGATAAAAGTCAAACCATTCCTTTATCTTTAGGAACTCATAGTATCCGGGTAAAGTACAAAACAATGCCCCGGCCGGACTCCCCGGCGGCGGAAGCCGTCAGCAATTCTTTGAAATTTCAAATAATCGCACCAAGGTCCGCCGCAGGCGGATAGGAGAAATAAAGAGGGAGAAATAAAGGGGTCAGGTATGCTCTGTAGAAAACCTGTGTTTTGGAGCCCCGAAGGGTTTAAATAAAATAGCCGGTGGTGGAAACCCCCGGAAAGAATGGATTCCTTTCCTTTTTTTGAGCACCGAAGGGGCGGCACATGTTCAGCTTTTCTACAGAGCAGGTCAGGTACATTTTTTTTGTAAACCCTTTATAAAACCATTGCTTAAATTTCTATTTCTCCATCCTGTTCCATCGGTCCTATTAGACCTATAAGCCCCATTAGTCCTACCCCGCCTGAAATTTTCTTGTTTATACTGTTAATTTCTCAATTCTCAATTCTGCATTCTCAATTCGCAACACGTTTTATCCTCTTGAGTTAAGTTCTTGCACCTCCTCATCCCTGCATACCTGTATACCTGTATATCTACATACCTTTTGTCTATCGCCTTCTCCCTTTTTTCTCTCTGTGACAATCTGCGTCAATCTGTGGTTTATGTTATTTCAACACAATTGCGATTTCACTATCCTGCTATATTTAAGTATTCCGAAAAATTTTAACTCGTTTTCCTATAAAGACTTACAGTTTTTACGCCATCCAAAAATCACGAATTTTCGACACCGCCACGCAAGTCCATGGTAATTACAGTGGGCCGTTTTTCCGCCCCCGTGGTTCTTTGAAATATAGGTGTGAATTTTACCCCGGCCGCGGGCCGTCCTAATTCTTGTATACTTGTATTCCTGTATACCTGTATTCTTCTTCTTTTCTATCTCTGTGTCCCCTGTGTTCTCTGCGGCAAAAATGAAATATCTAAATCCTGTTTATCCTGCCTGCCCTGCGAAGCCTTGGCGAAGCAGGGTAAATCCTGTCAAAAAAGTTTTTTTGACAAAACAAACCCAATTCAAAAATTGATAACTTATTACACAGAAAGGACTAATCCAAAAATCGCCCAAAAAAAGCAAACCCAAACAAACCCATTTAACCCAATTTGGAAGAACCCCAATATGTGTTGTGCCGTTAACAAAAAAGGCCTGACGGGGTTGCCGACAGGCCTTTTTTTATTCAGAATAAACGGGGTAGCCGCTTATTTCTTACACTTGCCTTTGCAGCAGCACGGATTTTTCACCGCGGCCTGGGCTGCGGCCAGGCGGGCAATCGGTACGCGGAACGGCGAGCAGGATACATAATCCATTCCGACCTTGTGGCAGAACTTCACGCTGACCGATTCGCCGCCGTGTTCGCCGCAGATACCGACCTTGAGGTCTTTGCGTGTGGTCCGGCCTTTTTCAATAGCCATTTTAACCAGCATGCCAACGCCGTCCTGATCAAGGCTCTGGAACGGGTCTGCCTTGAATATGCCTTTGCCGCCTTCTTTTTCGGTGGCGACATAAACCGGCAGGAATCGTCCGGCGTCATCACGGGACAGGCCAAGCGTCATCTGGGTCAGGTCGTTGGTGCCGCAAGAGAAGAATTCGGCAACTTCCGCAATCTGGTCGGCCAGCAGGGCGGCACGCGGAATTTCAATCATGGTGCCGATCATGTATTTGACCTTTGCTTTTGCGGCTTTAATCAGACCGTCCGCCAGTGCACGGGTCTGAACAACCTGAATGGCGAGTTCTTTCTTGTCGATGGTCAGCGGAATCATGATTTCCGGCAGCACTTTAATTCCCTTCTTGGCGCAGGCGATGGCGGCATTGATGATCGCGGTGACCTGCATATCCAGAATTTCCGGATACGTGATGCACAAACGGCAGCCGCGGTGGCCGAGCATCGGGTTGGATTCGTGAAGCTGTTCGCAGCGATGCTTTATCTTCTCAACGGAAATGCCGGTGACGTTGCTGAGCTTCTTGAAGCCTTCATCGTCTTTCGGGGTGAACTCATGCAGCGGCGGGTCAATCAGGCGAATGGTTACCGGTTTATTGTTCATTGCCGCAAAAATACCTTCAAAGTCACTCTGCTGGAACGGGAGCAGTTTATTGAGAGCGGCCTTGCGGGCTTCCAGGCTTTCGGCAACAATCATTTCCTGCATCGCAAGTCTGCGTTCTTCGGTTTCGAAGAACATGTGCTCTGTTCTGCAAAGACCAATACCTTCAGCGCCCATCTTGATGGCATTGACGGCGTCAGCCGGGGTGTCGGCATTTGTGCGGACTTTCAGGGTTCTGATCTCATCGGCATACTTCATGATGGTCTGATATGCGGCAGGCTGTTCCGGCATCTGCAGAGAAAGCTTGCCAAGATAGACATCGCCGGTATTGCCGTCAATCGTAATAAAATCACCCTGCTTGATGACCTTGTCGCCGATTTTCATGCTCTTTGTATCGTAATTAATATCCAGTACTTCACAGCCTACAACGCAGCACTTGCCCCATCCGCGGGCAACCACCGCAGCGTGGCTGGTTTTGCCGCCGGTTGCGGTCAGAATACCCACTGCGGCGTGCATACCGCCGACGTCTTCGGGGCTTGTTTCTTTTCTGACCAGGATGAGTTTTTCGCCCACTTCAGCCATTACTTCGGCTTCCGCGGCGGTGAAAACAACCTTGCCGCCGGCAGCACCCGGAACGGCGTTAATACCGGTTGCAATTTTTGTTGAGGACTTGGCGGCCTTGGCGTCAAGCTGAGGATAGAACAAACGTTCAATATCTTCCGGCGTAATTCGTGCAATGGCGTCTTCTTTGGTCAGCAGTTTTTCTTTCACCATATCGGCGGCAATTTTGAATACGGCGGCCGCGGTGCGTTTGCCGGTGCGGCACTGGAGCATATACAGTTTTTCTTCCTGCACGGTAAATTCAAGGTCCTGCATATCTTTATAGTGTTTTTCGAGCTGCAGGCGAACCTGGCAGAGCTGCTTGTAAGCCTTGGGCAGGAGTTTGCCAAGATCAGCGAGTTTCAGCGGTGTCCTGATGCCGGCAACCACATCTTCGCCCTGGGCATTGATCAGGCAATCGCCGTAGAATACGTTCTCGCCGGTATTGGGATCGCGGGTGAAGCATACGCCGGTTCCGCTGTTATCGCCCATATTTCCGAAGACCATCGTCTGCACGTTGACGGCGGTTCCTTTCAGATCGCTGATTTTTTCCACACGACGATAAGTCACGGCCTTGTCGGCTTCCCAGCTTCCAAATACAGCGCCGATGGCGCCCCAAAGCTGTTCATACGGATCCTGCGGGAACCCCTGACCTTTCATGTTTTCAGAATAGAATTTTTTGAAATCTTCGCAAAGCCCTTTGAGGGCCTGTGCGTTTAATTCGGGGTCGGTCTTGACGCCGGCTTTTTGTTTGGCGTGATGCAGCATTTCTTCCATCGGTTCCTTGGAAAGCCCCATCGCGGTTGTGCTGTACATCTGGATAAATCTGCGATAGGCGTCATACGCAAAGCGGGGATTATCGGTTTTTTTTGCCAGCCCTTCCACGGACAGGTCGTTGAGACCGAGGTTCAAAATAGTTTCCATCATACCCGGCATCGAGCGGGCGGCACCTGAACGCACGGAAAACAGCAGCGGGTCATTGACGTCGCCGAATTTTTTACCCATTGCTTTTTCGACTTTTGCCATATTTTCACGAACCTGGCTTTTCAATTCATTGGAAATCTTTCTGCCAAATCTGTAGTATTCTTCGCAGTTGGGAACTGAAATCGTAAATCCCGGTGGAACCGGCAGACCGGCGGCAGTCATATCGGACAGACCGGCGCCTTTACCGCCAAGAATCATTTTTCTTTCGCCTTCTGTTTTGGCGACAGTCATGCCTTCGGCTTTCCCGCTGCCGAAGAAGAACACTGTTTTTTTCGCCTTGGCTGAAGTCTTCGCCGCGGCTTTCGCTTTTGCCTTTGCCATGTTTCTGTTTCTCCTATTCTTAAAAACAAACTGTTTGTTATGGCGTTTTCGGTATAGTCCCCGACCGCCGGGGTATTGTTTCTGTTTTCCATACAGTCAAAGAGCGACAAATATAGCCAGTCCGGCTGGCCCTGTCAACCCAAAACCGATAGGGAAGCATTTACATGCGGATTATGAAAGATTTGCCTTTAAATTGACGTTTTTCGATTGGTCATTGTCGACTGAATAAGTCTGATATCGATGATAGTAGTTTGCTTTCATATCGAAAAAAGGGAATCTTGTTGCTTAGTCAAGCGTCAATTTTGTATAATTATACCCATTCCACCTGGAAATGTCCAGTTAGGCGGCCGCAATGATTTCGAAATTTTCGGTTAGCAGAGTTCGCAGCGCCACTCGATGGTCCTTGATATTGGCAAAGAATCCCAGACACGCCCGCTT
>VGXU01000023.1 GCA_016873215.1 Planctomycetota bacterium | reverse complement strand
CCTCAAACCATTGCCCAATTGGGTTCGCACGAAATTCCGAGTTGAAAATTGGGTACGTGGTAAAATGATATTTTATAATGCTTGGAGAAATTAATATGTTAAAATTGGATTTTGATGCAAAAAGCTCTTAAGCATCGGGATAAGCGACCCCATCGCCGTTGCCAAACCGATACACAAGGCAAACGCCAGACTGATACCGATCATCGCAATGCTCTGGCCGAAAAAGACGGCTCCCAATCCCCAGCATAAACCAAATGCAAATACCAGTATCATATCCGAAGGGTTTGCATTACTAAAAACACCAAGCACATCGGGCACCGTGACAAAAGCAATCGTCCAAGGAATGATAAGTAATGCACAAATTGACCAGATCAGCCAAGTCGCCTCCCATGACCAGCAAGTAGTTTTCTTCATGGGTAATGAGAAACTGCCTGTCATAACCCCGCTTAACAGCCCCAGCAACAAACCTAATAGCGTCGCCATTGCATTCCTTTCTTTACCCAATAGGTTTTTGTTGTATTACATCAATCGCCAAAATTAAATGTACCAGGTACATTTTCGCCCATTTTCCGTTTGTTTTCCTCGCCTGAGACCCACAAATTTTTTCCTGCCAATGTCTTCTTGCTGAATAGCCCGATTATATATTCTTTAACTGCCACTTACAATAAAATCCTGAGCCGGCCTGCACTGAGCCTGCCGAAGTACCGAAGGACCACAATTCCCGTCTTATTACTCAAACTGACCGATATATCGCTAAAAATTAACGTAACCTTTTATTTAGCAATATGTTATATGGTTCAAGAAAATGGGTGAAATTCAGTTGTCCGCAACAACCAGATTCCATGTTTTTGCTTTTTGCACTTTGATTTTTTCATTCTCAAACTCTGGCCATCGGTCAGTTTGAGTAAATTTTTAATTTTTTCATATTGACAGAAAAACCGGAATATCGTAGAATTGTTTCTATGAACAGAAACGACCTGTATAATACTGTGCGGAATGGATGGTGGCGGTCCGGCGGATAAGCCGACGGGCGAGTGCTATTCTGATTGATACCCAAACAGAAGGAAACGACCTGGAGGCCCTGAAAAGCATTCAGGTCGGTTTTTTTTGAGACTCTGTACCCTTGATTCTTAACTTTAGGACAAAAACAATGAATGAGATGGAAAGACAGATTCAGCAGGCCCGGCCGGGGCAGATTGTGCCGATGGTGCGGGAGATTGATATTCGCTGCCCGGTGGAGTTTTTCTCGCGGCTGACGGACTACGGGCGTAAAAAGCACAGTTGCCTGCTCGAATCGCGGGATTACATGACCGACCGGAATGCCGACGAACTGACCTTCGGGACGGCACAGCCGGCGCTGTACCTGACGGGAACGGGCAATCAGTTTCGCATCGAGGCCCTGACGGCGACGGGCAGACGGATGTTGAAATTTCTGGCCGGTCGGCGGGAACGGTTCGCCTTTTGCGAAAAAGTCGATTTTGGAGAGGACCGCATTGTGGGAACTATCCGCCGGACACAGGGCACGATTGACGAGCAATTACGCCTCAAGAGCACCAACCAGATGGATGTCGTCCGGGCGGTTGCATTCGCGTTTGAGTTGGCCAGCAAGCCCTTCCGCATCACCTGCGGATTGCTTGGGGCGATCAGCTATGACTTTATCGACCAGTTTGAAAAACTGCCGGCCAATAAACAGGATTTGCTGGGCAATCCCGATTATGAGATGTATTTCGCGGACAATATATTCCTGATGGACCATAAAAAAGGACAGGGATACGTTGTCGTCAACGCCATCATTACCAACGGCGACCGGGAGGGTATTTACCGAGATGCGATGGAGACGTTCGATTACTATTTTGATAAGGCCAGAGAAGACGCCCCTCTGCCGAACCCCTGCACCGCCGCCCTGCCGCCTTTTGCAACGGATACGCCGCAAGCCGAGTATGAACAAATGGTTTTGAATGCCAAACAGCATATTCTGAACGGTGACATTTTTCAGGTGGTTCCAAGCCGAACGCATCTGGAGCCCTGTCCCGCCGAGCCGCTGGATGTGTATCGCAAACTGCGAAAGCTGAATCCTTCACCCTATATGTTCTATCTGAATACGGATAATACCATCCTGATCGGCGCCAGTCCTGAATTGAATCTTCGCGTCAGCGGCACAACCGAGCGGGTGGTGGAAATCCGTCCCATTGCCGGCACGAAACCCCGCGGGCGCGTCAACGGCAAAATCGACCCCGATACGGATATGCGGTACGAGGCGGAATTAAAGCTGGACCATAAGGAACTGGCCGAGCACATGATGCTGGTGGATTTGGCCCGCAATGACATCGCGCGGGTGGCGGGAGCGGGGACGCGCATCGTCAACGAAATGCTCTTCGTTGAAAAATACGAATCGGTGATGCACTTGGTCAGTAATGTCAAAGGTATTTTGCGAAAGGACTTTGACGCCCTGACGGCGTACTTAGCGACAATGAATATGGGGACGCTGACCGGCGCGCCGAAAATTGAGGCGATGAAAATTATCCGGCGGCTTGAAAAAAACAAACGCGGCTACTACGGCGGCGCGGTAATGTATCTGACGGTGGACGGCCAGTTCGACAGCTGCATTACCATCCGCAGTATGCAGATACGCGATCATGTCGCTTATATTCGCGCCGGCGGCGGCGTGGTTCACGACAGCGTACCCAAAACCGAATATGAAGAGACCTGCCATAAGGCGGGGTCGTGTCTGAAGGCGATTCGCAGCGCCGTTGAAGACATCGGGAAACCCAGCGATAACAAAGGAAAATGAAAAATGGATATAAAGCCGGTGAATGTGCTGTTTATCGATAACTTTGATTCGTTCACGTACAATCTCGTGGATGAATTTGCCAAGCGGCGTTGTCCGACGAAGGTGTATCGCGCCGATACGCCGCTGGAGGATTTGAAAAAGGCGGCAAAAGACTTTGGTTCGCAGTTGCTGGTGATTTCCCCCGGGCCGGGCAATCCCGATACGGCGGGCGTAACGCTGGCGGCGATTGGCGCATTCAACGGAACGCTGCCGATTTTCGGGGTATGCCTTGGGCTTCAGGCGATTGTGCAGCATTTCGGCGGCAAAATCAGCCACGCCCCGCAGGTGATGCACGGTAAGCCGTCGCGCATCACACACAATGGACAGGATTTATTTGAAGGCCTCGAGAACCCGCTGCAGGTGGGACGCTATCACAGTCTCTGTGCCGTAACGATGCCGGAGTGTTTGGAAACAACGGCGACATTTGAAGGCATCGTGATGGCCTGTCGGCATAAAACGCTGCCGGTGTACGGCGTGCAATTTCACCCGGAAAGTATCCTGACGCCAATGGGCGGCCGGATTATTGAAAATGTGCTGGCCATCGCGGCAGGATTTAATACAAAGTAATGACCCATAATCAAGGAGGCGACACATGATTAAAATCACGCAATTTCTGAATGTCATTCTGGAAGGTCAGGACCTGTCGTTTGAGCAGGCTAACCAACTGCTGGATACGATTTTTACCGGCGAGGTGCCGGAGATGCAGATTGCGGCGTTCCTGGCGGCAATGCGGGTCAAGAAAGCCGCTGTCAGCGAACTGGCAGGTCTGGCGGCATCATTGCGTCAGCACGCCGTGAAGGTGGAGACGGGACTGGATAATCTGGTCGATACCTGCGGCACGGGCGGCGCGGCGATGAAAATTTTCAATATCTCCACGGCGGCGGCATTAGTTGCCGCGGGTGCCGGAGTGTACGTCGCCAAGCACGGCAACCGGGCCATCACCAGTAATTGCGGCTCGGCGGATGTGCTGATGGCGCTGGGCGTCAATGTCGCGCCGGGGCCGGAAAAGGTCGCCCAGTGTATTCGTGAAGCGCATATCGGCTTTATGTTCGCGCCGAAATTTCACCCGGCGATGAAACACGTTCAGCCCATACGCCAGACGCTGGATTTCCATACGGCGTTTAATATTTTAGGGCCGCTGGCCAATCCGGCGGGCGTGACGGCCCAGGTGATGGGCGTTTCGGACAAATCGCTGATGCGGCGCATCGCCGAGACATTGCAAATGCTGGGCGTCAAACGCGCGATGGTCGTTCACAGCTGCGGACTTGACGAAATCAGCACGATGGGGCCGACGGAAATTATCCATCTCAGGAACGGGCAATTTTCCAGCGAAACGCTCGACCCGATTTATTACGGCATTCCGAGAGCCGACTACGACAGCCTTGCCGGCGGCGACGCGGAGACCAACGCCTGCATTATTAAAGGAATCCTGACCGGCGGCGAAACGGGCGCGAAAAAAGATATTGTGGTATTAAACGCCGCGGCGGCTATAATGATCGGGGGCCTGGCCGACGACCTTGCACACGGCATTGAACTGGCGGACCAGGCCGTCACGAACGGCTCGGCGGCAAAATGCCTCGAATCGCTCGTCCAAATCAGTAATGGCTGACCTTTTTCCGGATAAGAATCCTTATGACGTCAATAAAAATCAAAATCTGCGGCATAACCAATATCGACGACGCCAATTTGGCGATCCAACTGGGCGCGGATTTGCTGGGGTTCAATTTTTATGCCCCAAGTCCGCGGTATCTGGCCATCGAACAGGCCGAAGAAATCATCCAGAAAATCCCGACCTTCGTGGATACGGTCGCTGTGTTCGTTAACCCCTCGCCGATGGAATTGAAACGCATCGTCGAAAAAGGATTCTTCAACTGGATTCAGCTCCACGGCGACGAAACGCCGGAGTTCTGCAAGTCACTAAACTGGACCAACGCCCGCATCATCAAAGCCATCCGTGTGCAATCGGCTGACGATATCCGCAAAGCCGACACATATCCCGTAGATGCGATTCTGCTGGACGCCTTCGACAAAACGCTCTACGGCGGCACGGGCAAGACCTTTGACTGGACGCTGGTCGGCAATTTGTATCGGCGGATATTCCTGGCCGGCGGCGTCACGCCGGAAAACGTCGTGGAGGCTACCGAACGGGATGTCTATTGCATCGACGTATGCAGCGGCGTCGAATCCGAACCCGGCAAAAAAGACCATCAGAAGATGAAATTACTGTTTGAAAACATTCGCAAAGCCACAGGCGGAAAAGTACGTGTATGAAACATAACGGACGATTTGGAGATTTCGGCGGGTTTTATGTGCCGGAGGTATTGATTCCGGCGCTGGAAGAGATTGAACAGGCGTTTGACCGATTCCGGGACGATGCGCAATTTAAGGCGGAGTTAAACGAACTCTACGCCAATTATGCGGGCCGTCCGTCGCCGCTGTACTTCGCCAAACGATTCAGCGAATACGCCGGCTTTAAGGTCTATATCAAACGCGAAGACCTGCTGCACGGCGGAGCGCACAAAATCAATAATACGCTGGGCCAGGGCCTGCTGGCTAAGTACATGGGCAAAAAGAAACTCATCGCCGAGACCGGGGCCGGCCAGCACGGATTAGCCACCGCCACCGTCGGCGCTCTGTTCGGAATGGAAACTAAAATTTTCATGGGCTCTATCGACGTCGAGCGGCAAAGTCTCAATGTCCATAAAATGAAACTGCTGGGCGCCGAGGTTATTCCCGTTAGCGGCGGGACGTGTACGCTCAAAGACGCCATCAATGACGCCCTGCGGTACTGGACGGCACACGTGGACGACACCTTTTATTTGTTCGGCACCGCGGGCGGGCCGCATCCGTATCCGACCATCGTCAAATATTTCCAGTCCCCCATCGGCGTCGAGGCCCGACAACAATGTCTTAAGCAAATCGGCAGACTGCCGGACATTGTGACCGCCTGTGTCGGCGGCGGCTCCAACGCCATCGGTATTTTTTCCGCCTTCATCGCGGATAAAGACGTCAAACTCGTCGGCGTCGAGGGCGGCGGCAAAGGCATCCCCACCGGCCAACACTGTGCAACTCTGTGCGTGGGAACCGTCGGCATTCTGCATGGCGCCCGAACGTACCTCTTACAGGATGAAAATGGCCAGGTGCACGAAACCGAATGTATCTCGGCAGGGCTGGATTACCCCGGCGTCGGGCCGGAACATTCGTATCTCAAAGACATCGGACGGGCGCACTATGTCAATGTCACCGACGAAGCGGTGCTGGATACATTTTTGCTGTTCAGCCGGCTGGAGGGCATTTTACCGGCGCTGGAAAGCACGCACGCGCTGGCATGGGTCGTCAGTCAAAAGGGCAAGCTGCCGGCGGATACCACAGTTGTCGTCAATCTTTCCGGCCGGGGTGACAAAGACATCGGCATCGTCGAACAGCATCGTCCTCTAAACAAATAAAATGGAAAATGATATGGAATCTTATCGCAATATATTTGGAAAATTAAACCGGGCGGCGCTGATTCCTTTTTTTGTCATCGGCGACCCGGACAAAAAAACCAGTCTTGAATTAGTCAAGACCGCCATTGACGCCGGGGCGGATATTCTCGAACTGGGAATCCCCTTTTCTGACCCGGTTGCCGACGGCCCGACGGTTCAAAAGGCGGATATTCGCGCCCTGCACGCCGGGATGACTCCCAAAAAAGCCCTCGATTTCGTCGGAAAAATCACGGCGTATAAATCCATACCGATTGGATTGCTCGTTTATTACAATCTAATCAACCATTACGGTGTGGAAAAATTCTTCATGGATTTCAAGGCGGTCGGCGGAACCAGCGTCCTTGTGGCGGACGTGAGCATCGACAACGCGGATGAAATTGCCCCGCTGGCTCAAAAAGCGGGATTGGAAACCGTATTTATGGCGACGCCTAACGCATCGCAGGAAAGATTAAAACGCATCGCGGACAAAACCACCGGCTTTATTTATACGGTTTCTCTGCTGGGAACCACGGGCGAGCGTTCCAGTCTTTCCGCGGCGGTCAAGCCGCTGGTGGCCAAACTAAAGAAACTCACCGATAAACCCGTCTGTGTGGGATTCGGCATCAGCAGCGCCGAGCACGCCGCGGCCGTGGCCTCAGCGGAAGCCGACGGTGTAATCATCGGTTCCAGAATCGTCAAATTTATCGAAGACAATCCAGGCAGGCCGGACGTGATGAAACAGCAGATTGCCGATTTTATCCGTTCGGTTCGTCAGGCTTTGGAACAGGTACACCGTTAGTCCCGGCATTTGCGGCAGGTAATATTTTCTCCTCCAGACTGGCATTGGAACCGAGATAGTGTTTCAGGCTGCCCTTTTGCAGCCATTCTTTGGCACCACTATCACTGTTTAAATAGGCCAGCCAGAAAGCCGTCGTAGAACCCAAAATCAGCTTGTCAAACAGTTCATCACTCGGTCGTCCCGCTCGCCCTGAAAAGACCATGTGGTCAGCGCCGTTAAAGATAACCAGGTACTGGTCGGCCTTATCTATAATATCATAAGGTGTTCTGCGATCACCGGCTCTGGTGCCGCCGATGGGGCTATCATCCAGCGTACCGGTCAAATGCAGACAAGGCACCATAACCCCGCTATAAACACTTTTGCCAAACAAACCCAACGGACCACTGATAACCGGAGCGCTCATTGGAATTGCCGCTTTAATCCGCCGGTCAACCGGCACTTTATTTTTACGACCCGCCCCCGCCATAGCCAGCGTCGTCTGAGCGCCAAAGGAATGCCCGGCAATCCCCAGCCGGTTTGTATCCAGTTTACCACGATACGGCGGCTGTTGATTGAGCTGCTCCAGCATCTTCATTGCAAACAGCATGTCCTGTACCCGGTCGTCGGCGTTTTTGGAATTTGCGGCCTTATTCATATCCCGCCAGGCCTTCGACGGCGTTTTATTCCGCCATACTGCCGAATCGCTGCCTTCGTGCTGGAGATGAACACAGCAATACCCCCATCCCGCCCAGTGATTACCCAGATAAGCATAGCCGTCTCGACTGCCTCCCAATCCATGTGAAAAAAGAATTACCGGAAACGGCCCGTCGCCTTTGGGCATATAAATCGTCACAGGAATACTTCGCAAACGCTCGGCATCCGTCCACTCCAGATGCTGTTTTTCGACATCCCGCCTGCCCGGCTTGTCATAGCTGGCCGCAATGGAATTAGGATCGGCCCGGAGAACAACCCCGGCCAATAGAAAAAACCACCCGATCATTCGCATGATGTTCCCCTGTTATTATGGCCCGAAAAAAATGAACCCTTCAATGACACAGACTCCCCGAATTATACGCGATTAACGGGGTTCATAAAAATAAAAAACACCGCAAAAGAATCGTTGCGGTGCTTGGGATTTTTCTTACAAAAAACGTTTAGACCTGTACGGACTGCGGTCTGTCCTGCTTGCGGAAAGATTCAAGCGACTGCGGCGGAGCCACCTTGCGGTAGCCCATCGCTTTGACGATTTCCAGCACCTCCGTCCACGTCGGGAACGGTTTCTGATTGACTCGCTTATATTGGTCAATCGCCATCAGAAATTCAAACTGGTCGTCGGTCATTTCGCCTTCTTCGGCGGCACGCCGTTCCTCAGTGCGCCGATGCCCGGGGCCTCTGCGGCGATCCAAACCTATTCGACGATCTATGACATCCTTTCTGCGTTCCATGAATCCACGGCGATCTTCAGTAGAACTGGTCTTCGTTTCTTTTTCCTTTGTCATATAATCACCCATTCTTTTTAATAACGTTAGTTGTGTATTTATTCATCTCCATCTGTATCCGTCTCGTCGAGCAGGCTGTCGTCGTCGGAGCCGAAAACCGCCGAGAAGAAATCATCGACGACGGCCTGCTGCATCAGCAGATTGTACGCCGATTCGAGAAACTCTTCAGGGACCTGCAGTGCAATATTCGAGAACCTCGTTTTGTCCGTCGCTTCCATTTTCTGAATCACGACGGGAATGGAATTTTCCAGCAGCAGATACCGATAATGCTCGGCCAAATCCATATCTTCGACATACGCAACCGTGATAACGTCTTTCAGCTCCATCGGTGCCGCGTGGGTCAGTTTTCGGGGTCTTCCCATAATTTTCGCCTGTTTATAACAACTCGAATCCGGACAATGCACTCCACGGGCTTTGTTTCGACTTTTCCATTTTGTGAATTAACGTAAAACCGCAAAAGGGAGGCAAAATTCACGACGCAAAAGGCAAAAACAAACACGCTGAAAGCAGGATTTTGTGGTTATAGGCCTTAGGAGTGCAAAATTTTGTATTTTTATGAAAAATTATTATTGCAATTCCGGAATATCTTCTGCACAATACCAAACAAATGTGCGTTGAATGCCCCGTTTGGGGCGATATTATTGGAACCTTTTAACAGGGAGGTACGTTATGGCAAAGAAGAAAGCCGCCAAAGGTAGCAAGAAAGAAATGCTGGTCGTCGCCAGCAAGGTCAAAGCTTATGTCAAGAGCAAAGGGATGATGACGTCGTCTGAGACGCTTCCGGCCCTGAGCGATAACATCTATGCTCAGCTCGATGTGGCGCTGGCCCGCACCAAGGCCAATCGCCGCAGCACCCTCAAGCCTCAGGACCTGTAATCAATCCTGAAACGTCAGCGGTTCAGCTCGCTGAATCGTTGTCAGGCGGATAACCAAGATAGAGCCGTTTTTTCACAAAGACGGCTCTGTCTTTGTTTTCGGAAAAACCGCAGGATTTTGCACCCAGACTATCGACAATCTGCCCGTTTAGGACTGATTCTGTGAAAGTTCATCAGTTTTTTGTCAAAAATCTATAGACGATTCTAAATAACGGTTTATAATAACTGTTTTATCAGATTGTATTAGTATGTTTGCGCTCAGGTTAAAACAGAAAAATGGACTTTTCTTATATCCGATCGACAGCGAGGTTTAAAGGGAGTACCTCATGAAAGTGTTTATGCTCGGCTGGGAATTTCCGCCTTACATCAGCGGAGGTCTCGGAACCGCCTGCCATGGATTGACCAAGGCGATGAGCGATCTGGGTATAGAGATAATATTTGTTCTTCCAAAGCCTTTCCAGCAAACTACTTCGACTCATGTGCGTATGCTGACGCCGCTGCAGGTCAAGCCGTGGTCTGCCGCCGGCGGTGAGGAAACCTTCGGGTTCACGCAGAAAGATCTTAAACACGTCACTTTCTACGCCATTAGTTCGGCGATGCAGCCCTATACGACACCCCAGCAGTATCAGAACCAGATCGAACAGATTATTCGCCAAAAGGCTTCTCAGGAGCAGCTTAAGGCGCTGGGCGGAATGGAAGCAATCGCTCACTGGCTTCATCAGGCGCCGGCGGAACTGGGACAAGGGGCACAGTACGGCGGCGATATGTACACCGAAATCCATCGCTATGCCGCGGCGGCGATACGACTGGCCTGGCAGGAGCAATTCGACGTAATTCACGCGCACGACTGGATGACCTATCCGGCCGGCATTGCGGTGGCCGCCATGACGGGAAAACCGCTGGTGATTCACGTTCATTCGACCGAGTACGACCGCAGCGGGGAAAACGTCAACCAGATGATTTATGACATTGAGCGCCGCGGGATGCACGCCGCGACCAAAATCATCGCCGTCAGCCACATGACCCGTAACATCATCCTGGCCCGCTACGGCATCATGGGGGACAAGGTGGAAGTGGTTTATAACGGCGTGGAACGTAACGGTGATACCATCGCCGCCGATAAAATCGGCATCCGAAATGACGAAAAAATCATTCTTTTCCTCGGACGCATCACCATGCAGAAAGGCCCCGAATATTTTCTGATGGCCGCCCGAAAAGTGCTGGAAGTGATGGACAACGTCAAGTTTGTCATGGCCGGTTCCGGCGATATGATGCACCGGATGATTGAAATGGCCTCGCAGATGGGCATCGGAAACAAGGTGCTTTTCACCGGGTTCCTGCACGGCAAAGATGTCCAGCGGGTATTCCAGATGGCCGACTTATATGTGATGCCGTCGGTCTCGGAGCCGTTCGGAATTGCGCCGCTGGAGGCCCTCAATTTCGACGTTCCGGTGCTCATCAGCAAGCAAAGCGGCGTCGCCGAAGTACTCCACCACGTCTTGAAGGTCGATTTCTGGGACATCCAGGAAATGGCCAATAAAATTGTCGCCGTGCTGAAATATCCGCCGCTGCAATTGACGCTGCGGGAACACGGAAATTTTGAAGTGCGAAAACTTCGCTGGTCGGACGCGGCCAGAAAATGTCTAAAAGTGTATCGGGAGACGACACAGGCCGTATAATACGGCTCGTAGAAAATACAAGGAATTTTATGCCGTCCGTTTGTTTTTACTTTCAGGTTCACCAGCCTTATCGGCTTCGGCATTACACTATATTTGACAAAACGCCGAATTATTTTGACGATTTTCGTAATGCTTCCATTTGCCGCAAGATAGCCAACAAGTGTTATTTGCCGACCAATAGGATGCTGCTGGATATTATCCGGCGATACGAAGGCCGGTTCAAGGTGGCGTTCAGTATAACCGGCGCGGCGCTGGAGCAGTTTCAGCAGTTCTGCCCGGAGGTCATGAGCACTTTTGACGCCCTGGCACAGACGGGGTGTGTGGAGTTTCTGGCGGAGACGTATTATCACAGTCTCAGTTTTCTCTACTCGCGACGGGAATTTATCGAGCAGGTCAACCTGCACGTTGGGGCCATCCAAAAACTGTTCGGCCAGACGCCACGGGTGTTTCGCAACACAGAGCTGATTTACAGCAATCAGCTCGCCGAGGTTATCGAGTCAATGGACAAATTTGACGCGGTAATTACGGAAGGTGCGGACCATGTTCTCGGACACCGCAACAGCAATTTCGTATATCGGCCGCCTAATTGCAAACAGCTTAAGCTGCTGCTGAAAAATTACTCGCTCAGCGACGACATCGCATTTCGTTTTGGAAATCGCCAGTGGAACGAACACCCCCTGATGGCCGACAAATTCGCCGCGTGGGTCAACCGCATCAATGGCAACGGCCAGGTCGTGAACCTGTTTATGGACTATGAAACGTTCGGTGAACATCAGTGGCAGGATACCGGGATATTCGATTTTATGGCCCATCTGCCGGAAGAAGTGCTCAAATATCCGGACAATGATTTCAAAACCCCCGGCGAGGTGGCCGACGCTTATGAGGCAATGGATGTCGTGGATGTGCCGCATATCATCAGTTGGGTGGATATGGAACGGGATTTATCCGCCTGGCTTGGCAACGCGATGCAATCCAACGCCCTGCACGAAGTCTATCGGCTGGAAAAACAGGTCCGCCAGACCTGCGACCAGCGGATTCTGGAGGACTGGCGAAAGTTGCAGACCTCGGACCATTTTTATTATATGTGCACAAAGTATTTCGCCGACGGCGACGTACATAAATATTTCAACCCCTATGATTCGCCCTACGATTCGTACATCAATTTTATGAATGTGCTGAATAACCTGAAAAGCCGCTGCGAGCAGACACTGCCCCCGGCTTCGTGTGCGGCCAGTTCCAAAGCCTGACAGGAAACAATAATGTCCCTTTTATATGCGGATAAATTGAACCGACACGGGCGGGATATGGCAAAAAAAACATCCATTATCGATGGTTCGGATTTGATTCTGGAGTTGAAGGACAGCCCCCTCGAACAGTCTGTGGAGAAAGAATGGCTGCTGACCAACAGCCGGGCGGCATTCAGTTCCGGCACGCTGGCAGGATGCAACACCCGCCGGTATCACGCCCTTCTCATCGGGTCCAAGAATCCGCCGGCCTGCCGCATCAAGGCGCTGGCCAACTGTCACGAAACCATCGTCCACGCAGGGCAGGAATACTCCTTCAGCTGCTTTGAATTCGACAAGGCCTTTCATCCGCAGGGTTATCAATATCTCCGGCGGTTCCGCAAAGACGTCGGCGTACACTGGGATTACATGCTGCCCTGCGCCAGGGTCGCCCGGTCACTGTATCTGCTGACCGACAGCGACTGCATCGCTCTGGTTTATACGTTTTCGGAAGTGACGGAAGAACTTGATTTTTCGGTCCGGCCACTGACGGCAATGCGGGATTTCCACGCCCTGCAGAACGCTTCGGGCAATTTATATTCCCTCTGGAACGATCAGGAAATCAGCATCCAGTCCAATTCCGATATGGATAGCAAACTAACGCTGTACTGTGAAACGATGCGATTCGAACAGCAGCCGCAGTGGTGGAATCGTTTCTTTTATCGTCAGGAGCAGCGGCGGGGACAGGATTGCTTCGAAGACTTGTGGTCGCCGGGCGTTTTCCGATGCCGGGTTGATAAGCCCGGACGAATCGTTCTTTGGGCCGGATTCTCCGAGTCCAGCGAATTTCAACCCGCGCTCGAACGCCTCGATGCCGACATCGTCATCGATAGTTTGAAACTGCGGCAAAAAGAATTGCTCAAAAACAGTTCCCCAACTGAGCCGGTGCAGCAGCAATTATTCCTCGCCTCAGGACAATTCCTGGTCGAACGCACCATCAGCGACCACCCCACGCCGACGGTCATCGCCGGTTATCCGTGGTTTGTTGACTGGGGTCGGGATACCTTCATCTCGCTGGAAGGGCTTTGTCTCTGCACGGGGCGATACGGCGTCGCCGCCGGCGTCCTTCAGACATTCGCCCGCGCCGTCAGCGAGGGAATGATTCCCAACCGCTTTGACGATTACGGACAGGCGGCCCATTACAACAGCGTCGATGCGTCGCTGTGGTTTGTGCATGCGGCGTTCACCTATCTGCGGCACACCGGCGACAGCCAGACGTTCTCCGTCAAGCTGCTGCCGGCCGTCAAGTGGATTACGGATTCGTACCGCCGAGGGACGCGATTCGACATTCACGCCGATAAAGACGGATTGATTTCCGCCGGCAGCGCCAAAACACAGTTGACCTGGATGGATGCCAAGTGCAACGATGTCGTATTTACGCCGCGCTACGGCAAAACAGTGGAAATCAATGCGCTGTGGTATAATGCGCTTCGCAATCTCGAATTGTATTATCAGAACAAAAGCGTCGAACAGACCGATTTTTATCATACCGCCGCCGAAGAGGTGCTGAAAAATTTCGCTCCCCTGTTCTGGAACGAAAAAGCGGGCTGTTTATACGACTGCATCCTGCCGGACGAAACCGAAGACGCCAGCGTCCGGCCCAATCAGATTTTCGCGGTCAGTCTGCCGTATTCTCCTTTGAGCCAGCCGCAGCAGGCGAAAATCGTAAAGATGGTACAGCAGCATCTCTTGACGCCTTTTGGACTGCGAACGCTAAGCCCCACCGAAGGCCGGTATATCCCGCGATATGAAGGCGGGCCGTTTGAACGTGACGCCGCCTATCATCAGGGGACGGTCTGGCCGTGGCTCATCGGGCCGTTTGTGGAAGCGTATCTGCGGGTTCACGAGTTCAGTCAGGAAGCCAAGGTACAGTGCAGGCTGTTTCTTGAGCCGCTGCTGAATCATTTGACCAACGACGGCTGCATCGGAAGCATCAGTGAAATTTTTGACGGCGACCCGCCGCAAAAACCAAAGGGCTGTTTCGCACAGGCATGGAGTGTCGCCGAAGTCCTGCGGGCATGGACGCTGATTCACAAGAAATAATTCGTAATCTCAAACTTTGACTTTTGAATCCCCCGGCTGCTCCCCCGCTTTGTTTCCACCCTGCCGGTATTTTCGGTCCATCAGAATAATCATTTTCTTGAAAATCTCGGCCGGCAGCCGCTTTCTGAGCATCGCCTTCGCCTCCCCCACCGATGTCCGCTGCGTCAGATGTGTCATAATAATAGTCTGATTATTCATCCGCTCCAGCAGCGGGCCAAATTCATCAATATGCATATGCCGGCCGGCGTCGGCCCGCTCGGTGTGTTCATCCTCGAAAAACGTACACTCGGCAATCAGAATCCGGCTGTTGGCGATATAATCCAACTGCGAAAAATCCACGTAGGATGTGTCACCCAGGTATGTCACAATCGGAATTTCCAGCGGCGTATCGATAGTAACGCCTTTTTTCTTCAGCGCGACAAGCTCCGGCCCGGACAAATCCAGATATTCCGGCCGCAGTTTCTTCCGGCGCTCAATCACGCAAAAGCCTACGGAATCGCGAGTGTGTTTGGTGGGAAAGACCCGGACAAACAGATTGGGCTTGATGACATATTCGTCGCCCGGCCGAACAGCGACAATCTCAGATGGAATACGGCTGCCGTCCAGCCTGCTCCACGCCTGCAAAATCTCGCGTATCGGCTCTATCGTACTTGGCGGCGTCAGCACCACGCCCGGCGACATCTTCATAAAATTCCGATGCGACAGATAATAAGCGATGCCCGCGGCGTGGTCGATATGGCCGTGCGTCAGTAAGACGTGGGGAATAGGGATAATCTGGTCGGGGGACTTGCCGACGTCAAAACAGACGTCCAATTGCGGCATTGCGACGACCGACTCTTCCCCGGCCACCGAATACCCCAAAATCTCAAGCTCCTCAAGCGTTATCTGTGACAGGTTATGACTGGCCATTCAATCCTCTATTATTCGTTCAAAGGCAAATCGTAGGCGATAGATGATTGCATGTCAAGGTTTTTACCTCGCCGCGTCCATGCGTGAAGCTCATAAAAAAAGCCGGGGACATCGGAACGCCCGATACCCCCGGCCAAAAAAATCACACTCATGCCGGTTAATCCATAAGAAAACACCTTCGGGCCGCAGCGTCGTTAATCAGCGGCGGCCTGAAGGTTTTTGTTTTGTTCGGCCGCGGCGGCGTGGGCCTTATACAGTTCCACAGCCTGCTGGGCCTTTTCCTCGGCGAAGGCAATTACCGTGTTTATTCTCTCTTTAAACTGCTGAGCCTCTGCCTTGTACTTCTCCGTATTGACCGATTGCTTAGCCGCCTGTCCGGCCGGTTGTTTCCGTTGTATCGATTGGCTCTGTTTCCCACTGGCGGCATTGGCCGCAGCGGGAGACAGATAATAAATCGCCGTGGCGAATCCGCCAAAGTAGGCTATCAGCCCGAACAGCATTTTACCTCGTAAACCCATGCGGAATCTCCCTTCGAAGACATCGTTTCGTTTGGCCGATACCCGGCATTCTGTCCGCAAACGGACAGTACGCCGGACTTACGGCTTTACGTCTTTCAGGGCCAATTTGCCGATTCCCGAGGCAAATTCATACAACCTGGACATATCAGGAAGTTCTTACTTTTCCCGAATGCCGGCCCCCCACATTGAAACTCTAAGAAATGATACGGCGGCAGGCAAACACGTATGTGAAAATTCTTATGAAGTGAAATAAAAGAATTGAAACTGCCGCACCGGCATTATGGGACGCCGGTCTGTTTTTCAGCCGCCGGCCAGTTTGCGACCCGCAGCAAAACATTTCTGAATCTGTTTTCCCGGCAGTTTCCAGTCCCGTGTCGGGGCAACCATGCCAAAATACAATGTCTTTACCGGCCTGGCCCCGACAATTTTGACTGGTTCACGCAGCAATTGGAAAAATTGTAGCCCCAGAAACCGACCCAGCAGCGCAGGCATCGTACTGGAAGTGATGATAATTGCCTTTTTGCTGAGTTTTTTATTGCGACGCTTCGGCGCACAGACTTTCCCCCAAGGCCAATAGTAATAGACCATTAGCCGTTCGATAAATCGTTTGGTCACCGCGGTCACAGTACCGGCGTTTATCGGGCAGGCAAACACCATCGCATCGGCCTGCTCCATCGTATCAAGAATGCCGTTCATATCATCGTCATAAACGCATTTGCCTCGTTTCTCCCCCGGCTGCTGACAGCACGCCCGGCAGTTATTGCAAAATTCGATAGGCTTATCAATCAGATGGATTTTTTCGGTCTGTGCCCCGGCCGATTGCGCCCCGGCAAGAACCGCATCCACGGCCGAATCCGTTACACCGCCCTTGCGATAGGTTCCAATGACTGCGACAATTTTCATCACTATCACTCCAAACAGGCTTTCAATTCATTGCAAACGGTTTTGACCTCATCGGCCGAGAGATTATTATGGAATGGCAGCGCGATAGTCCGCTGGCTGACCGACTCGGTCAGCGGGAAATCGCCGGACTTAAAGCCGAATTGCTGAATCATAAACGGCTGCAAATGCACCGGCGGGAAATAATTGCTGACCTGGATGCCGCGTTCCACCAGTTTTTTCATCGTCGTATTTCGCTTATCCTGGTTATAGCCGGGAAGCTGAATCACAAACACAAACCAGCTCATGCGGCAGCCATCCGGTTCCGTCGGTACGATAATCCGGCTGTCGTCGGACAGAAGCTGCTGATACATCTGCGCCACCGCCCGGCGTTTCTCAACAAATTCCTCGATCCGCGACAACTGCACAATTCCCAGCACACAATTAATATCGCAAAGACGATAATTATAGCCCAGACGTTCGTGAGCCAGCCAGCCGCCGCCGATACTGCGTCCCTGGCTGCGTAATGAGCAGCACAAATCCGCCCAGTGTTTGTTATCGGTTAGAATCATTCCGCCTTCGCCGGTGGTCATCTGTTTATTGGGATAAAACGCAAACACACTCATATCACCGAATGTACCTGCCTTTTTGCCGTGAAGCATCGAACCCAGCCCCTCGCAGCTATCCTCCACGATCAGCAGGTTGTGCTTGCGGGCAATTTCACAAATCGCGTCAAATCCGGCCGGACTGCCGAAAACTTCTACAGGGATAATTGCTTTCGTGCGGGGCGTAATCGCTTTTTCCATTTTGACCGGGTCAATATTCAGCGTCACCGGGTCAATATCAACAAATACCGGTTTGGCGCCGACCATTAGGATAACATTTGATGTGGCAATAAATGTGAACGGCGTGGTGATGACTTCATCGCCGGGGCCGATTCCCATCGCCGAAAGACACAGAAACAGACCGCTCGTACCGCTGTTGACGGCTACGGCATAGTTGCACCCGATATAATCGCAAAAAGCCTTTTCAAACTCCCGCAGTTTCGGACCCAGCGAAAGATTCGGCGTACGCAGCACATCGGTGACGGCTTCAATCTCGGCCTCCGTAATATCGGGCCGGCTTAACGGAACTTTAATATCCATTGCTTTCCTCTCTTTGATAAATTCCAAAGGGGAGCATTATACCGTTTCCCCTCGAAAAACCAATCAAATTCTGCTGCGTACTTTTACGCCTTTTCAAAGCGAAAAGCGTTCCTGTCGGCGTCAATGCGGATTTTGCCGCCCTCGGCAAAATGACCGGCCAGAAGTTCATTGGCCAACTGGTTTTCCAGCCGCTGCTGAATGACCCGCTTGAGCGGACGCGCCCCAAACGCCGGGTCATACCCTTCATCCATAAGCTGTTTTTTGGCTGCGTCGGTAAACGCCACGTCCAAATGACGGGCCTTGAGCCGTTCGACCAGATAACGTAACTGAATATCGACGATTTTCATGAGGTCTTCACGCGTCAGCGCATGAAAGATAATCGTCTCATCGATGCGATTGAGAAACTCCGGCTTGAAATACTTTCTCAGCGCTTCACGGACATGCGCTTCGATTTCCCAGTCGGCGCCTTCGTTCCGGCTCATTTCCATAATCTGCTGGCCGGCGAAATTACTCGTCATAATGACAACCGTATTTTTGAAATCCACCGTTCGACCTTTGCCGTCGGTAAGACGGCCATCGTCAAACACCTGCAGCAAAACATTAAACACATCCGGATGAGCCTTCTCAATCTCGTCGAGCAAGACCACCGAATAGGGCTTTCTGCGTACCGCTTCCGTCAGCCTGCCGCCTTCCTCATAGCCGACATAGCCGGGCGGCGCCCCGATTAGCCGTGCCACCGAATGCTGTTCCATAAACTCGCTCATATCAACCCGAATCATCCCGGCCGGGTCATTGAACAAAAATTCCGCCAGCGCCCGCGCCAGTTCAGTCTTGCCCACGCCCGTAGGACCGAGGAATAAAAATACGCCGATGGGCCGATTGGCATCGCCCAGGCCGGCGCGATTGCGCCGCACCGCGTTGCAAATCGCCGTCATGGCTTCGTCCTGACCAACCACACGGGCGCGAATTTCTTCTTCCATCTTCAGCAGCCGTTCCCGCTGACCGGCCACCAGCCGTGCCACCGGAATCCCCGTCCATTTACTGACGACCTGCGCAATGTGTTCTTCCGTCACTTCGCTGTGAACCATCGTCGAGCCGTTGGCACTGGCTAAAGATTCTTCCGCGGCTTTCAATTGCTTCTGCAAGCCGATGATCGTTTCATATTTCAGCCGGGCGGCACGCTCCAAATCACCCTTGCGCTGCGCCTGTTCAAATTCATTCTGCGCCCCGGCAATCTGCTCCTTGATTTTTTTGACCGTTCCAATGGCGTCTTTATCCGCTTCCCAGCGGGCCGTCAGTTCCGCATCCTGAGACTTCAGTTGGGCCAGTTGTTTCTGCGATTTCGCTAATCGTTTGGCGCTGGCCGGGTCGGTCTCTTTTTTCAGCGCCTGGCATTCGATTTCCAACTGCATAATTTTCCGGCGGATATCGTCCAGTTCCGTCGGCAGCGAATCGTTTTCAATCCGCAGCCGCGACGCCGCTTCATCAATCAAGTCAATGGCTTTGTCCGGCAGAAAACGGTCGGGGATATACCGATTGGACAGCGTCGCCGCCGCCACCAGCGCCGCATCGGTAATCCGCACGCCGTGGTGCGCGTCATAGCGGTCTTTGAGGCCGCGAAGAATAGCAATAGTCTCTTCTACCGTAGGCGGGTCCACCATCACCGGCTGAAAACGCCGTTCCAGCGCCGCATCCTTTTCAATATATTTGCGATACTCATCCAGCGTCGTGGCGCCGATGCAGCGCAGTTCGCCGCGCGCCAGCGACGGCTTGAGCAGATTGCCCGCATCAACCGAGCCTTCCGCCCTGCCCGCCCCGACAATCGTATGCAGTTCATCGATAAACAAAATAATCTGCCCGTTGGAGCCGGTCACCTCTTTGAGCACGGCTTTGAATCGTTCTTCAAATTCCCCGCGGAATTTCGTCCCCGCCACCAGCGCCCCCATATCCAGTGCAATAAGCTGTTTATCTTTCAGGCCCGCCGGAACGTCGCCGGAGACAATCCGCTGGGCAAGCCCTTCGACAATCGCCGTTTTGCCCACACCGGGTTCGCCGATAAGAACGGGATTATTTTTTGTCCGGCGATTCAACACCTGCATGCACCGACGGATTTCATCTTCCCGGCCGATAACGGGGTCGAGTTTACCGTGACGCGCCATTTCCAGCAAATCAATGCCGAAGCGTTCGAGAGCCTTATATTTGCTTTCGGGACTCTCGTCGGTGATTTTCGTCCCGCCGCGAATCTCTTTGACCGCCTGCTCGATTTGATGCGGCGTAATGGAATTGACACTGAGAATTTCCTTGGCGTCACTTTTGACCTCCGCCAGCGATAACAGGAGATGTTCGACGCTGAGATAGTCGTCACCCATTTTGTCGGCGCGATTTTGTGCATCAAGAATGACCTGTGTATAAGCCGGGTCGGGCATCAGTTGGGCACCAACGGAGCCTTTGGGCAGCCGGCTTAATTCGCCCTCCGCCATATCGTGAATCCGGCCGACATTGGCGCCGATTTTTTTCAATATCATCGCCGCCATACCCTGCTCATCCGCAAGCAATGCCGACAGCAGGTGCATCGGCGTCATCACCGTATGGCTGTGCGCCATCGCGATTTGCTGACTGGTCGCCAACGCTTCCTGGGCCTTGACCGTAAATTTATCAAATTTCATCTTTGCGTCCCTTTCTGTCTAAACCCAAAAGAACTATGCAAAGCCCGTACCCCGGCCAAAAATCTCCGCAAGATATTATATCCAAAGAACTTGCAAAATCAACCCCCAACTACAAAGACTGCCATTTTGGCATTCTCGCCTTAGCAAACGGCATCCGTCAATAAATTCAATGACGCTGAGAACGTCGTTTTTTTCTTGATTCGCAAAGGCTGAAATTGTAAAATAATGCCCATCGAAAAAAGAGGGTGATGCCACAAACATCACTTTTTTATATATGGGCCGTGGGTTACCCCCCACGGCTTTTTTTATTCTCTCGTCCGGTAAAATTCCAATTTTTTCCTTGCCCGCCAAGCAGGGAATTTTGTAAAATAGAGTCCACATTTTGAAGCGAGGAAAAACATTTGATTTAGGAGGATAGGAAAATGAAAAAGCTGCTCATCGTTGTTCTGTTTTCAAGCCTTGGTATCTTCGCGTCCGCCGGTTATTCGCTGACTGCCAATACCAATGATTACACCCCCGGTTCTTATGTCGGTTTAGTTGCAGGCCAGAGCACCCTGCGTCTGACTTCCAGCGAACCCTTTTCATCACCTCTGCTACTGTCTTTGTGCCCCATACAAAACGCTCATTTTATTCAATTTCCATCGCTGATTCCCTGGCCATGGGATATCTATTCCGAAAATGACTGCGATTATCTGTTCGTTGATTTTTTACCCTCTCCGACCTACCAAAATCCTGTCTATTATTTTGATTTCAACATCGAATTCGTTGTACAGGCGGACCTTTCAGTCTTGGATAGTGATACCGCGGAATTGCTGGCCACATGGCATCTTGTCTCTCCCGAACCCGCATCGCTGCTGCTTCTGGGGCTCGGCGGACTGGCCATGAGAATGCGTAAAAAATAAGACAGAGGGTGATGTCACAAAGCATCACTTTTATATCTAAGCCGTGGGTTACCCCCCGCGGCTTTTTTATTTTCTTGCCCAGCGGAATTTCGCCGACGCGCTGCGCGGATTGGACATGATTTCACTTCTCTGCGGTACAATAACCTCATCCGCCGCCGCCCGATACAACCCCTCGCAAAGTCCGTTTGCAAACGCATGCTTGACCAATCGGTCTTCGCCGCTGTGAAAACTGATGATCCCGATTCGCCCGCCCGGCCGCAGACAATACGGCGCCACACGCAGCAATTCTTTCAGCGAACCCAGTTCATCATTGACCAGCATTCGCAGCGCCTGAAACGTCCGCGCCGCCGGGTGCGGCAGTCCGGGATTCGACCGCCGCTGCTGCTTCAAGTCCTTCTCCGTCAATCCTTTCACGTCAAAAATCAACGCGACAAGCTGTGCGGTATTCGCAAAAGTCTCGACCACCCGCCGGCCGACAATAGCGTGCGCAATCGCCAGATGATCCGGCTCATCCGCCAATTCCCACAACGCCTCCGCCAGCTCCCGCTCGGACAGCGTATTCAGCAAATCCGCCGCCGTCCGCTTGCGCCGGTCGTCCATCCGCATATCGAGCGGGCCGTCGTGCTTATAGCTCATCCCCCGGCCGGGATTGTCAATCTGCATACTCGAAACCCCAAGGTCGGCGAAAATAATATCGAATCCATTCAGCCCCTCTTTATTCATCACACCGGCGATGCCCGCGAAATTGCTCCGATGCAGGCTCATCGGCGTCTCCAGCACTTCCAGCCGCTTCCGGGTGCGTTCCAGTTCCGCCCCATCCACATCAAACCCAACCAATTTCCCGCCCGGCCCGATCCGCCGCATAAACTGGGCCGCATGGCCGCCATAACCGATAGTACAATCGGCCGCAATCTCGCCCGCCGCTGGTTTCAGCGCCGCCAGCACCTCCTCCATCAAAATCGGAATATGTGCCCCGGCCGGGGTCTTACCTTTGGCCCGAAGATGCGCCAGCAGTTCCGGATGCGCATCAATCGCATGCTCCTTATATTTCTCCTTGAAATGCTTCGGATGCCTGCCGCTGTAGCGCTGCCGCCGCCGCGGTTTATCCTCTCCCGATGATTCCGACATATCCATAATCGCCCCGCCGGTCAATACGTGAATAAATCCTTCAGTTTATATTCCTGTTGCGTCACCGTATTCAGCGCCCGCATAATCTTCAACTGCACCCGGCGGGACAGCTTCCGCCCCTTGCACGCACGCGAAACCATCTTATGCGTAATCTGCTCCGTCGATGCCGCCACCAGCGCCGTCGGCCTCAGTTTCCGCTGTTCCATAATCGCCGCGATCGGCTGCGGCCCGTAATCATACTGCCCGCCCGCCAAATCCATCTCATCTTCTTCATCAATCATTCAAACTCCTGGTTCTGCGATTCCGTCATCGCTTTGTACCAAAATTCCCCGGCCCATCGGGCCGTCCGCAATTTTGCCTTTTGATTTTTAATTTTTTGCCTATTGTATCGTCTCGCCATAAACAAGTACAGAAATCGCTTTTTGATTTGATAACCGACCTCCAATCGGCTATAAGTTGTATATGACTAAGAAAAAACCGCCGAATCGCAAACATCTGCCGAAGAACTTCGAAATCATCCACGAAGATGATGACATCATCGTCGTCAATAAGCCGGCCGGGCTGCTCTCCGTCGGCACGCCCACGGACAAAATCAGAACCGCCCAGTACATCCTCACCGACTATGTCCGCAAAGGCAACCCGAAATCGCACAGGCAAATCTTCGTCGTCCACCGCCTCGACCAGTGGACCTCCGGCGTACTTCTGTTCGCCAAAACTGAAAACGTCAAATTCGC
Organism: Planctomycetota bacterium; assembly: GCA_016873215.1. Lineage (GTDB taxonomy): Bacteria > Planctomycetota > Phycisphaerae > Sedimentisphaerales > Anaerohalosphaeraceae > Anaeroglomus. The sequence goes on along the minus strand of VGXU01000023.1, from coordinate 13,648 downwards.
CCTCCAGGACCAGTGGCAGGACACCGAGAAAAAATACCTCGCCGTCGTGCACGGCCAAATGAACCCCAAAGAAGGCATGATTACCTCCTACCTTGCCGAGAACAAGGCGTATGTCGTCTATTCGACCTCCGACCGCACAAAAGGAAAACTGGCGCACACCGCCTATAAGACGCTCAAAGAGACGCCGAGATTCAGCCTGCTCGAAATCACCCTGCTGACCGGCCGGAAAAATCAGATTCGCGTCCACCTGGCCGACAAGGGACATCCCATCGTCGGCGATAGAAAGTACGGCCGCAAAGACGACCCCTCCAAACGCTTAGCCCTCCACGCAAAGTCAATTGCTTTCAAACATCCAACGACCGAACAGCCGATGGCATTCGATGCCAAAACCCCCGGCGAATTCGACAGACTAATGAAAATCGGAAAGAAACCTATTCCCGCCGAGACGGAGATGAAACCTATTGACTAACCTTGCGAAACAAGAAAACCGTCATTCCGAACGTATGTGAGGAATCTGCTCAAATCAGTCGCCAAAGACTTCCAATCCCCATTTTACAATCTACAATTGACAATCGCCAATTTAATATATTGTCCCTGACCCCTTTTCACACTTTCTGTTTTTGTCTGAGGGGTCTTATATCTTATACGACATAATCACAACATCAGTATTTCGATAGCGAGTTCGTTCAACCGCCGACCAGCCACGCTGTAAATAAAATTGTTCTGCACTGGGCGTGTAAAGGTAAAGCCTGTAAATGTCGAGGGCGCGGGCCTCTTGGATAATGCGTTCAATAAGAGCCGCTCCAATCCCCTGACGTCGATAGTCCGGCGACACAAAAACACTGGCCAGCCACGGCGATAAATCCATGCGCGTATCCATGTCATGTTGGATCAGCATCGCTGAGCCCAACAGACACTGCTCTTTGAAAGCGATGACAGTCGTAGGAATCTGGCGATGGCCGATTTCTGCGCGAAGTCTCGCAATGCGAGCCTCCAGCGTATCTCCCGGCCGGAGATACGCCCATTCCTGATGGTGCCACTGTGCCAGAGTTAGAATAAACTCTGGATGGTCGGCAAGATAATCGATGTCGATATTCACACCCATCGAAAAAACCTCTGCTATCCTTTTTACTCTTTGTTCGCATCTTTTCTGCGAGTCTTTTCCGCTTTATCCGCCATGATACTGCCGTCCGTCATTGTATATTTTTCAGTAATGATAAATTTATCGCTGCTTACTTTTCTCGTGATGCTAACGCCCGGTATAATTTAAGAAACTATGAAAGCCGGATACTCTGGGGACGAATAGGTTACACTTGTCCCCACATGCTCGTCGCTGGGACGGCACAAAATTGATCAACGTCAATTGATTTAAGAAGTATCTGGCCATGGAGACTATTTTAGCTATTGATCTGGGTAAAAACAAGAGTGTTGTTTGTCATCCCGGTCTCCGAGCCGGAATCCATATTTTTGCCTTTCTTGTCGTGTCATCGCTTTAGCGACAACGGATGATTTTTAACTTTTGATTTTATGATGCCCCCGGCTGTGATTCTTTCTCAAATTTCAAATCTCAAATCCCCAATCGAAAGCTTGTCCCCGCGTCGGGTGGCAGCCACCGAACACAGTGAGGCGGATGGTCACTCTCAACTCAAAAAAATGCCTGACCCTCTCCGGTTCACCCGGCTGCGCAGTCTCGGCCCGAAGGGCCAGTATATTTAAGCCCAGGGCGGCACCCTGGGTGATATGAGTTCCTCAACAACATTTTACGCCCTGAAAGGGCAATATAAAATCACCGACTCTTAACAAAATTTCTCGAAAAGGTTAGGGCAGATTCTCTTCATTGTTTCAGGACTATCCCCTTCCCAGTCGAATTCCAATGCTGGATATTGACCTTCCCTTGTTGTAAATTTATCATCATCCATAAAATCACACAGGTTCTTGTATGTATTTCTTTCGAATGCCTGTAAAGCAACATACCAAAACAATTCAAAATCATATAAATCCTGACCAGCGACCGCTTCACCTATTCATTTTTCTACCTCAATTCCTTGTCGCATCCTCAACTCAAAACTACTCATCCGCCTCCCGGCGGAAACTCTGAACTATGAACTTTTTTTACATGCACCGATGATGATTTTTGCCGCACACCTTTCGCCCCCAATTATACAATCCTTACCCGCTATTTACATTCCACAATTTCCAAATTCTAAATTCCCCAAATTGCCGCCTTCGTGTCTTTCGTGGTAAAAAATCTGTGCTAATTTGCGAAATCTGTGGTTCCTGTCACTTCGCAAAATTGCGATTGCACTATTCTGCTGTCTTATAAAATTCCATAAATTTTTAACTCCTTTTGCAATAAAGACTTACAACTTTTACGCCCTCAAAAATCACGAATTTTCGACACAAACACGCAAGTCCCCGGTAATTATGGTGGGCTGTTTTTCCGCCCCTGTGGTTCTGTCTAAGAACTACGCCTGTCCGCCATAGTCTTGACGATGGCGGGAACAAAGAACGAAGAACTTTTTAAAGGAGCATAACGTGCCATAGTATCATGTAAAATCAGTTCAGTCCAAAGGACTGTCCTTAATTTTGCCTTTTTACTTTTGCTTTTTGCCTTTGCAAGGTATCTCGCAGATGCCGCGCGCACCCGCTGCAAAACAGGGTCAAAAAACTGCTCATTTAAACCCATCTTTAACCCAAATATGAAAAAACCAATGACGGCAAAATTACTTAAAACATTAACCCTCAACAACTTAAACCCAATGCATTTTGTACATCAAAATCGCACAATCGTTGCATGTCGGCGCCCCGTCATTCTGGCGAAGGCCAGAATCCAGTTTTTACTCTTGTCTCTGGTCTCTCGTCTCTATACTAATTTTGGAAAAACAAACCCAATTCAAAAATCGATAACTTCTTACAAAGAAAGGACTAATCTCAAAAACGCAAAATCGAAGCAAACCCAAACAAACCCATTAAGCCATTTGTGGATAACTTTTCAACATCCGCGTGGGCATGGCACCAATACAGATTACGTATTCGTCAGATGTCTTTCGATGAAGCTGGTGTCCACCTGGTTTTTGACGTAGAGGTTGTGTGAGAGGATTTCGAGGCAAATCGGAATCGTCGTTTTGATCGGCTCAATCTGAAATTCGCGGAGGGCGCGTTTCATCGTGGCAATCGCCTCCTCGCGCGTCGGCTGATGGACGATGACCTTGCTGACCATCGAATCATAGTACGGCGAGATGACGGCGCCCTGACAAAGATAGGTATCGACGCGTACGCCGGGGCCGCCGGGGACCATAAAGGTCGTGATCCGGCCGGGCGAGGGCGTGAAATTGCGGTTCGGGTCTTCGGCGTTGATGCGGCATTCAATCGAAACGCCGCGATGCTGAATATCGCGCTGACGAAGCTCCAGCGGCATCCCGGCGGCGATTTTAATCTGCCATTTAATCAAATCCTGGCCGGTGACCATTTCGGTGACGGGGTGTTCGACCTGGATACGTGTGTTGACCTCGATGAAGTAGTAATTTTTCTTTTTATCGAGCAGAAACTCGACGGTGGCGGCGTTGTGGTAATCGGCGTGCTTGATGAGACGCAGGGCCGATTTGCACAGTTCCTCGCGCGTACGTTCGTCGAGGACGGGACACGGCGATTCCTCGATGAGTTTCTGATGGCGGCGCTGGATGGTGCAGTCGCGTTCGTAGAGATGGACGGCGTTGCCGGCCTTGTCGGCAAGAATCTGGACTTCGACGTGGCGCGGCTCGACGATGTATTTTTCGAGATAGAGTGTACCATTTTTGAAGGCGGCCTCGGCCTCGGCACGCGCGGCGCCGAAGGCTTTATGTAGGCTGATATCGTTATGGGCGACGCGCATCCCGCGGCCTCCGCCTCCGGCGGCGGCTTTAATCATCACGGGGTAGCCCATTTTATTGGCAATCTTGACGGCTTCGGCCTCGTTTGCGACAGGGCCGTCGGAGCCGGGCACCAGCGGGACGCGGGCGTCCTGCGCGAGTTTGCGCGCGGCGACTTTATCGCCGAGCTTTCGCATTGCCGCCGGCGACGGGCCGATGAATGCGATGCCGCACTCGCCGCAGATTTCGGCGAAGTGGGCGTTTTCGGCGAGGAAGCCATAGCCGGGGTGGATAGCGTCCACGTCGGTGACTTCGGCGGCGCTGATGATGGCGGGGATATTGAGGTAGCTTTTGGCGGCGGCGGCAGGCCCGATGCAGACGGCGGCGTCGGCCAGCTTGACGTAGGAGGTGTCGCGGTCGGCTTCGGAATAGACGGCGACGGCTTCGATGCCCATTTCGTGACAGGCGCGAATCACTCGTAATGCGATTTCGCCTCGGTTGGCGATTAAAATTCGTGAAAACATAGTCATTCCATTTCGCAGATGATGTTAAGGATTCGCCGCCGCATCAGGGCCGGACTTTGAAGAGCGTTTGTCCGAATTCGACGGCCTGGCCGTCTTTGCAGCAGATTTCGACGACGGTGCCGCTGAGTTCGGCCTTGATTTCGTTCATCACCTTCATCGCTTCGACGATACAGACGACGGAATCGGGGTTGATGCGGTCGCCGACTTTGATGTAGGGCGCGGTATCGGGATTCGGGGCCTGATAGAAGGTTCCGACGATGGGCGATTTGATTTGCAGGAGGTCGGCGTCGGCCGCGGGTGCGGCGGATGGGGCCATCGGCGGCACGGCCAAATGAGTCGTCATCGCCGGGGTCATGTGCCCTGCCGCCATCGGCTGATACTGAATCAGCCGGGCGTCGGCGCCGGGGCGTTTGAGATGGATTTTCGAATCGCCATCGACGACTTCGACTTCGACGAGGTCGTTTTCTTTCATCAGCGCCACCAGTTCTTTGACCTTTTGCAAATCCTTTTCAGCCATAACAGTCTTTCCTTGCGTATTTTGTAAGTTCAGGGAATCCCTTTTTTGTGCCTGTGAATGGGGGTCAGTATAGCCGGGGCCGGGGAAATTTCAAGTGTTTTGATAGAAAATACAAGACCCTGGAATGTCCGGATTGTGTCTTGTCATTTTTTGATAGAAATTGCTTTTTGGGGTTAAAAAGGCTTTTTTTCAATTTTTTTTGTCGGAAGCAATTATTTTTTTTCCTGGGCGATGAGGTCTTCGTAGGTCTGTCTGCGGCGGATGACGGTGAAGTTGTCGCCATCGACAAAAACCTCCGGCAGAAGCGGACGGGCATTGTAATTGCTGCTCATGGTATATCCATAGGCTCCGGCGGTGAAGATAGAGATTAAATCGCCGCGGCTGACGGAGGGAAGCGGCCGGTCTTTGGCGAAAAAGTCGGAAGTTTCGCAAATAGGCCCGACGACATCCACCTGCTGCGTTCCCTCCATATTCAGATAGCGGATTTTTTTAGGCGGGACGAGCGAAGCGTCCACTTTGGCCGGCCAGATGAAATGAAACGCGTCATAGAGCGGCGGGCGAATAAGGTCGTTCATCCCGGCATCGACAATGACGAATTTCTTTTTGCCGCCCTGCTTGAGATACAGGACGCGGGTTAACAAAATGGCGGCATTGGCGGCAATGCTGGCGCCGGGTTCGAGAATGAGTTTTAGCCCTTTGTCTTTGAGCAAGGGGACAATAACGCGGGCATAATCAGCGGCGGACGGCGCAGTCGATGTTTCATAATCGGCGCCATAACCTCCGCCCATATCGAGTGTCTCGATGGTAAAACCATCGGCCCGGAGGCAGTCAATTAATTCCATTGTTTTTTGGAGTGCCTCGGCATAGGGCTGGACGGATTTACCGGCGGAACCGAGATGGATATGGATGCCGGACAGTTGAACGGCGCCGTTGCGTCCGTACTGATTAAAGACCTGTCTGGCGCGTTCAATATCCACGCCGAATTTAGTTTCCTTTTTTCCAGTGGCAGTATAAGTATGCGTTCGCGGATCCACATCAGGATTGACACGCAGCGCCGCTTTGGGATTTTTCCCGAGTTTGCGTGAAAGCTCAATCAGATTTTCCAACTCGGCTTCGGATTCGATATTAAAATAGCCGATTGGAGCTTCCAATGCCTCGATGATTTCATGGTCTGTCTTGCCGACGCCGGCATAGACGATTTTGGCGGTATCGGCGCCGACCTGTCTGGCGCGGAACAGTTCGCCGCCGCTGACAATGTCAAAGCCGCTGCCGGCATCGGCCAGCAATTTGAGGATGTGTATATTGGCACAGGCTTTGATGGAGTAGCAAACCAGCGTATCCAGTTGGGCATAAGCCTGTTTGATTTTGTTGTAATGGTCTAAAAATGTCGCTTTGCTGTAAATATAGACGGGCGTGCCGACGGCTTCGGCGATTTTTTCCACGTCCACATTTTCGGCGAATAATCTGCCATTTTTATAATCAAAAAAGTCCATTATTTCACTCCTGACCATTTTTATAACCAAAAAAGTCCATTGTATTGCTCTTGAAGATTCAAAAATAAACAGTCAAGCAGTATAGCAGATTTGTCTGATTCGGCAAGACCGCTCGTCAGGCTTTTTTGCGTCGATTCAGCAGCCAATCGTACCATAATTGCATTCCCTGGCCCGTCGCGGCGGAAATTTGCAGAACTTTTGCCTGGGGATTTAAGGTGTGAATATCCGTCAGTACCCTGTCAAGATTAAACGCCAGATGCACCAGTAAGTCAATTTTATTAATTAAAACCACATCGCACTGGGCAAAGGTACCGGGGTATTTGGCGGGTTTGTCATCGCCTTCGGGGATACTGAGGACAACGACACGGCCAGATTCGCCGAGGTCAAACGCCGAAGGACAGACGAGATTGCCAACGTTTTCAACAAAGACGATATCGAGGTCGGCTGTGGGCAATTGATTCAAGGCCCAACCGACCTGCTGAGCGGACAAATGACAGGCGCCTTCGGTCTCAATCTGGATGGCGGCGGCGCCGGCGGCGCGAATACGCTGCGAATCATGGTCGGTCTTGATATCACCCTCGATGACGCCGATGCGGAGTTTGCCCTTTAGGTCGGCGACGGTGCGTGCGAGGATTGTTGTCTTGCCTGAGCCGGGAGAGCTGATGAGGTTCAGGCAGTCGAGTTTGCGGCCGGCGAGAAATTCGCGGTTCTGTTTGGCAGCCTGTTCATTTTTGTCGAGAATTTTTGTGTTTAGCGATATTTTCATAATCAGTTCATAACCTATAGTTCATAGTTTATAGCCCAGCGACGATACACATTGGGTCGGGGCCGAGAACCTCGCCGGAGTGGGCGTAAGCCCTTGCCCGGCAGCCGCGGCAAACGGACAGAAAACCGCATTTTCCGCAGCCGGCTTTGTATGCCGAAAAATCCCGGACGGCATTCAGCAGCGGACTTCGCTGCCAGATACCGATGAGATTATATCCATTTTGGAGCAGATTTCCCGCGGAAATTTCCAAAAAGCCGCAAGTCTGGACATCGCCTTTGTGGCTAATAAAGGCGAAACCGTCAGCGGCAAGACAGCCGGGGACAGTGTCAGCGCCGGCAATTTTCCTCTGCCGCGCAACCCGGGCAAACTGCGGGCCGCAGGTGACGCGCAGTTCGATCGGAAACGACGTTTTCATATCCGCCAGCTTATGGAGGATAACTTCGTATTGATTCGGCGACAAAAGCAAATTTTTGTCTTGGGCCGCTCTGCCGACGGGGACGAGCATAAAGGGATTCCAGCAGGCGACGCCAAGGTTAATCGCCAACTGCGCGATGGCGTCGAGTTTGTCGGCGTTGAGTGCGGTGACGGTGGTATTGATTTGAAAACGGATGCCGGCGGCGCGGACCAGCTCGATGGCTTTGAGCATTATATCATAGGCGCCGGACATTTGGCGAAAATTGTCGTGGGTATTGGCGTCGGGGCCGTCGAGTGAAAATGAAAGCGAAAGGATACCGGCCTGTTTGAAACGCATTGCCGCCAATTTATCGAACATTGCGCCGCAGGTGGCGACGGCCATGCGGAGACCGATGGAGCGGCCGTATTCGACGAGTTCGAAGATGTCGTCGCGCACCATCGGCTCGCCGCCGGTCAGGACGACGACACATTTGTGCAATTCGGCAACAGCATCGAGGATATATTTGCATTGTCTTGTCGAGAGGAAGTCCTGCTTACCATGCACCTCACTGCGTTCGTTGGCTGCCACCCTATCGACAGGTGTAGCGGCGGCGCGGCAGTGGCGGCACCGCAGCGGACAGCGGCGCGTGATTTCAAATGCGACAATAGAAGGTTTTTTTATATTTTCGTTCATTATCTTTGTGTCGCCCCTTCGGGGCTTAAAAAAGGAAAAGGAAATTCTTTCCGGGGGCTTCCGCCCCCGGCTATTATATATCGTCCCTTCGGGACTTAGAAACAATTTTAACGCCGCCTGTTATGCGTTTAATATCTTTGCGATGTCCGGGGCGAAGTAGGTGATGATGATGTCAGCGCCGGCACGTTTAATGGATAAAAGGGATTCGGTCATTGCGTTTTGCAGGTCGAGCAGGCCGGCTCTGGCGGCGGCGCGGAGCATCATATATTCGCCGGAGACGTTGTAGGCGGCGATGGGAACGTCGAAGCGCCGACGAGCTTTGGCAATGATGTCAAGATAGGGCAAGGCGGGCTTGACCATAACAATATCGGCGCCCTGCTCGATGTCGGCGGCCATCTGTCGCAATGCCTGCCTGCCGCAGGCGGGGTCGATCTGGTGTGTCCGGCGGTCGCCAAAAGCGGGCGTGCTTTGTGCGGCATCGCGGAACGGACCATAGAAGGCGGAGGCGAATTTCGCGGAGTAGGACATAATGGCGGTTTCGGTAAAACTTTCATCGTCAAGGGCCTCGCGGATGGGGCCGACCCGGCCATCCATCATATCCGACGGCGCCACGATATCAACCCCGGCGCGGGCGTGGGCCAGGGCCATCTGTGCGAGAATTTCGAGGGTGCTGTCGTTGTCGATTTTTTTGTCTTTGATGACGCCGCAGTGGCCGTGAGAGGTGTAGGCACAGAGGCAGACGTCAGTGATAACGAGCAGGTCGGGAGTTTTGGATTTGATTTTGTCAATGGCCCGGCAGACAGCGGATTCGGCGGCCCAGGCACGGGAGCCGACGGCGTCTTTTTTCTCGCCTGTGCCGAAGAGGAGGACGGCCGGGATGCCGAGGGCGGCAATTTGGGATGCTTCTTTGGCCGCAAGGTCGGGGGATAAGCGGAAACAATTATCCATCGCTTTGATGGGCGATTTTTTGCCCCGGCCGGGACAGACAAACATCGGATAAACTAATTCATCGACCGACAGCCTTGTCTCGGCCACCATCCGCCGCATCGTTTTATTGCCTCGCAGCCGTCGAAATCGTGTCTGTGGAAAAGACATTGCAAATTCCTCCACACTTTATGATTACCTATTCTTTTTTATATTTTGTTCAAACACATTTTTTATTTGAGAAGCCAATTTTTGATGTTCCTTTAACAATGAAAATAAAGTCTCTCTGTTTTCCCAGTGTTTATTCCATGATTCAATATCGATATATTCTTTAAAATTAAGAGGGCTGAGATCACACCATTTTTCATATTTTTCCAAGCGCGTAATTAAATATGATAAATTTTGTATTTTCCGAGACTTCGGAGAGAGCTTAGCATCGCTCAACATCCAATCTTTCCAGTATTTATTACCTTTTGATTGATTACATTTTCCGCAAGCAGGCACTAAGTTGCGAATTTCAGAGATATAACCTGTTGGCATTTTACCTGATACCAAGGGACGAAAATGATCCCATTCTGAAGCAGAATCACCACAATAAGCACAGATTAAATTGTCAGGATCAATTTCTAAAATACTCAGACATTTCACGATTTCTTGTTCAGAAGGTTCTATTTGAGGAATAATTGATGTAATAAAAGCATGTGTCATTGTCGAAGTTCGCCCTGATATTTTCATCGGAGTCGGCATTTTAAACCCTTTTTTCACAGTTGTGCTCTCCACGATCATTTTTATATTTGAATTTATTGTGTGCCATGCTTATTTTTAAGTAAGCAAAAGTCGTCCCTTTATCGCCTTGATTATACCACCAGCGTTGGGAGGGAGGCCAGAAAATAGTGAATAGTAAATAGAGGCTGGATTCCCGCCTTCCCCCTTCGCCAAGAGGCTTCCTGCTTCGTTAAAACTACGCAGGACAAGTCGGTGGGACAGGTCGCGGGAATGACAACGAATAAGCCACTGCCGGGGAGTGTGGGGTTTTGGGCTTGAAAAACGAGGGCAAAACAGGATAATATAGTAAAGGTAAAAGGCAAAGGGAAAAAGGTAAAATGACATTGGAGAAAAAAACAAATCTCTGCAGAAGCGATGCCGCCGGAGATTGCGGCGATGTTGAAGGACTGTCCCGCCCTGGCCGAGGGGGTGCGATCCGGCATCGATATTCCCCTGCTGCTTGATAATCTTAAACTTTCTTACTCAGAACGAATCAGCCAGCTTCAGGCCGCCGCAGACCTTGTTGAAAAACTCCAGCACGCCCGGAATATATGAAAAATTATTTTACACTTTTAAAACGTCTATATCAGGCCGATGTGTCATTTGTTCTGGTCGGCGGCTTTGCGGCCGCAACATACGGATGCACCCTGTTCACACAGGATATAACACCTGAACGGATTATCAAAGTGCAGGATGAAAAACAGTATTCAGTTTCAGACCTAATAACCTTTTTGTATTTTGTACGAAAAGGTTATTTCTGAGAATTTTCTAACTTCTGTCCATCCCGCCACATTCCCATTCCCTTGGCTCAGAATGAGCCACTGAGGAGCCAAGTTGCTGCTTAAGAAAAGTGGGGGCGTACCATAATCTTTTATGGAACGCCCTACACTATGACAGTAATTTCTTATGGCTTTTGAGAACTTCCTACTTGACCATGTCCTTGAGAGCCTTGAGAGGACGAACCTTGACAACTTTCCGAGCGGGTTTGGCAGCAAATATCTGTTCCTGCTTGGTGAACGGATTGATGCCTTTCCGCTTCGGAGTGGCGGGCTTATGGATGACGGTGATCTTCAGCAATCCCGGTAATGCAAAGACTCCCGGTCCTTTCTTACCCATAGCAGACTTGATTTGGCCTGTCAGGGCATCGAATACCGATGTCACCTGCTTACGGGACAAGTCTGTGGCTTTTGAGATATTGACTAAAATTTCACTTTTCGTTGCTGATTTAGCACTCTTTGCCATGATATTACTCCTTAATCTGGTATATTCCATATAAACATACATAAGCTTGCTCAGCTACACCGCTAAGCCTCATTTCCAATAGAATACCAAATATGTCTTGGAATACAAATCTTTTTAGAGTTTTTTCTAATCAGCAAACCGCCAAGGCCCAAAAACAAAAGCGAAGCGGGTTCGGGAATATGTGCCCATAGTATTGCTTGTAATTCACCTGTATCAGTATAACCGCTTCCAATTATCCATCCATTATTATTGATAGCTGCTGCCCAAGTTTGATTACCACCAAGAGAACCCAAATCGGTCATAACGCCATTTTTGTAAATGAATGCACGAGTAAGAGTAGAGCCTGTTGCACAATGATTTTCAAATCCAACCATTGGATTCGACGGCTATCCGGGACAGACGGTCAATTCTCTGTACCCCAGACGCCTTTTCTTAACTTTTTTGGTACCGTGTTTTAGCCAGTAAATCAAGCAAAATTTCACGTCAAAATGAGTAAATACGGCCTTTTTCTCAATTCCAACAGGCCTTGTGCCGCTTCGCCACAACTTCAAAAGGTTGTGCGTAGCGCATATCCGCGACCACTCGCCGCGACAAGCCTCAATGCCTCGCTGCATAAACCGATCAAACCCGCGAACATCTTTAATCTGCCCAAATACTGGTTCGACGCTCTGGCCTCGAATCTTATATAATTCTCGACCTCGCTCGGTCAGCTGCTTTCGTTCCATAGACTTTGTCTTCCTCTGCATCTTTAGCCTCTGCCTCTGAAAGCATCTTGTCGATTTCCTGCTCCAGATGCTTCAATATTCGATTGGCCGATAGCGAAGCATTGGCTTTGATCTTTGTCCCATCCAATGAAACATTGCCGAGTTTAACAATGTCTGCTTCAACACAGAGACGAAGGATTTTCAGAAACAGTTTCTTTAAATGCGACTGGTTGTCTTTGCGAAACCGGCAGAGATATAATAAGGGCAGCCCCGGGAGGCTGCCCCTGTGAGAATCATTTTCCACGGAATATGGGCTTGATATGCCGGGCCAGCAGATTTGTTTTGACATTTTCGGCGACGATGGACTCAAACTTTGTCAGGGCGCTGAGGTAGCGGTCGCCCATTTTGGCGGCCATTTTGTATCCGACATGAATTAACTGACGAAAGTTTGGATTGTACGCCGGGTTTTTCTGGTCGTGCCGGAGCGCGCCGGTGTATTGTGTTTCATTCCATTTTTTGACATCTCCCGGCGTCGGCAGTTTGGCCAGGTTGATGTCGATCACTGTGGCGTAAGGGGCGCAAAGTTCCTCGCGGTGTTCGTACGCCTGAGCATAAATGTCTTTAGCAATGTCCAATCCTTCGCCGCCGGCGGCGGCCAGACCGATGACTTCTTCCAGCCAGGTGGTGCCGGCGGTTTTGACATGGAGACCTGCACTGGTTTCTTTGATCGCTTTGTGAATCGCCGGGTAAATGGAGAATTTGTCGCTGCCGGAATGGATACTGAGTTTTAGATTCTGCGGCAGGTGAAATTCACGAATAGCAAAGGCGATGACGGCGAGGTCTTCACGAAATTCTTTTTCAAACTGCCGGACGTCGCCGACATAATCCACGCCTTTGTTAAACCGGCCCGTAAATTTGGGTGCGATGGTTTGTACGGGGATGCCCTGTACCGCGAGCATTTTCAGGATGAAAAACAATTCCACGGGCGTTTGCGGTTTGTCTGATTCGTCCGTCGAGACTTCGGTGACGAACGCATTTTCTCCCTTGCGGGAAACAATATGCCTGTAAATCGCGCCTGCTTCCTGCGCGGCACGGAGGAATTTTCCCGCGATGGTCTGCACCGTCTGCGGTGTGATTGAAAACGATTCCTCAATGCCGGGGATACGAAATGTGCCGAGACAGGCTTTACAGTCTTTTAAGAATTTTTCGATGTCGGCAGTCTCAGCGGGCTTGCCAATCCAGTCGGCCACGTCGAGCGTGAAAAAGTTGCTTGCATCGAGAAAGCTGTCCACGTTTTTGAGGCTGATATGGTCGGCATCCACGTAATAATTGTCTTTCCAGTCTGAAATTCGGACAGCGTCGTCGGCTTCTTTGCGGGTGTCGTTTGGGCCGGTGCCGATGATGCTGTGTTCACGGAAGGATTTGTTCCAAACGAGGACAATCTGAAGCTTCAGCGAACGGGCCTCTATCAGTGCGCTTAACTGAGAATTGCCCTGCCGACCGAAACGGTCGCCAATGCCGAAAGAATATTTTTCCAGTTTCATCATAATCTGTTTTCTCCTTAATCATAAAGGCTTTTTAATACTTCTGTAAAATTCATAACTATTTTTTTAATAACGACTTATAGCGTTATTTTTCTTGCAGCATCCTCCATCCTGGTTATTATATAAGTGTCTGATCAAAAACAACTTACAACCAAAGGACAGGGAATTTTTCGAGCCGTATTTTGCATAGCTGGGGGCTCGCGAGGCTGAACAGACAACGCACTATTCTTTGAA
>VGXU01000022.1 GCA_016873215.1 Planctomycetota bacterium | reverse complement strand
GGGGCATGCTCCGAGCTATACAGGATGCCCTGCATAGTATTAGCAACTGCTCCTTTAATCGAATCCAAAATATTTCAAACACGTCAAGCTACTCGCAAAATGGTTGACTATCGTATTTCTTTTGCCTTAGAGATGTTTTCGTTATATCATACCCTCAATGAATCCAAAGGATAAAAGCACGATAATGATTACCTGCTCGCCGGGGCTGGGGGAATACCTGCGTCAGGAAGTAGAGACGCTGGGGTATTCCGTGGAGACCGTTTTGCCCGCCGGTGTAAAATTACAAGGCGACCAGTACGACACCATGCGGCTCAATCTCCATCTGCGCACGGCATATAATGTGCTGTTTCTGCTGAAACAATTCAAATGCCGCTCACCCGAAGAGCTATACCGCGAAGTCAAGGATTTCCCCTGGGAGGACATCATTTCGCCTCGGGAATACCTGAGCGTTGTCGGCAGGACGGAAACCGAAACGATTGACAATTCGATGTACGCCAGCCTGAAAGTCAAAGACGCCGTGGTGGACCGTATCAATGAAAAATGCGGCTCACGCCCCAATTCCGGCGGCGACAAAACCGGCGTTGTCCTTCAGGTCTTCTGGAAAGATGAATTTTGCCGGCTGTTCCTCAATACCTCCGGCCTGAAATTGTCCGACCGGGGCTATCGCAGAATACCGCACAAAGCCCCCCTCCGGGAATCGCTGGCCGCGGTGATTATTATGGCCACAGGTTACGACGGCACAATGCCTCTGATTTGCCCGATGTGCGGCAGCGGCACACTGGCTATCGAAGCCGCCCTGATGGCGACCCAGCGTGTGCCGGGGCTGCTGCGAAGCAATTATGGTTTTATGCACACGCTGTATTTTGACTCGGCCGCATGGCAGGAAATGAGGTCAACGGCGGCAAAACAGGGTAAAAAACGCGGCGGTAAATCGGACGCCAAACCTGCCCCGATTATCGCTACGGATATTGACACGGACGCCGTGCAGGCGGCCCGCCGGAACGCGATGACCGCCGGCGTGGACCATCTGATCAGCTTTGAGGTCTGCGATTTTGCCGACACACCCCTTGGGCCTGGGCCAGGGATTATTGTAATGAACCCCGAATACGGCCAGCGGATGGGAGAAATCGAAAAATTAAAACTAACTTACCATCGCATCGGCGATTTTTTCAAACAGAAATGCACCGGGTACACCGGCTACGTCTTTACGGGCAACCCCGATCTGGCAAAACAAATCGGCCTTCGCACCAGCCGAAAGATGATATTTTTTAACGCCCAGATTGAATGCCGCCTGCTGAAGTATGAACTGTATGCCGGAACCCGAAAACATCGCGATTCCGAAACACCAAAGGAATGAAATATAAAATTCTGGCAGGAATCCCCTCTGAGTATTATAATCCGCAAAAATCCAATCGATTCGGACAGGGCCTTGCGGCGGAAATGTCTGTTTCCTTCGCCCGCAGCCGGCAAAAATAAATGATTTTCAGGGAGCATTTTTATGTTTCATTCGGTTATTGAATTTTTCAGAACAGCGATTTCCGAACAGATTGTCGGCGACCCCATCTGGGCGACGGTGGCGTTAGTCGGTCAGTTTATTTTCGGCGGCCGGTTTGTACTTCAATGGTTAGTCAGCGAATACAGGAAAAAATCACATGTTCCCATAGCATTCTGGTATCTTTCGATTCTCGGCAGCCTGATTTTGCTGGCCTATTCAGTTCATATCAAAAATCCGATTTTTATGTTGTCATTCTCGCTCAATACGCTGATTTACGTACGTAATCTCCATCTTTTATATCTGGAATCCAGAAGAATAACGCAACTATAATTTACGGAGTATGTTCCGATGGATTGGATTAACAAAAAAACCGCAGTTCTTGCAGTGTTATTGCTTTCGGGAATAATCTCTTTCTGGATGCTGCGATTTCAATCACTGGACAGCCATGAATGCTTTGTCTCGGTTACGGCCCGGGAGATGCTGACCAAACATGAGTACGCATGGCCGACGCTGAACAACCTTCCCCGCCTGCAGAAAACACCTTTGAGCTATTGGATTGTGGCAGGCGTTGGAACATTAACCGGGACTGTCGATGAATTTTCCGCCCGATTGCCCAGCGCCGTCGCGGCGGTCGGCTCGACCCTTCTCCTGCTTTATTATCTTCGCCGGTGGTTTTCGCCGCGGACAGCCGCAATATCGGCAGCGGTCTGGACGACCTCGCTGGCCTGTTTCCGCTGCGCCCATTCCGCCAGGCCGGATATGATAATGGCTTTTTTTACCATTTTATGCACGCTGAGTTTTTACGCTATCGCCACATCTGAAAATCCGAAAGACCGTAAAAGACAGCGATGGTTTTTCTGGATTGCTTTCGCGTTAGCTAATCTGGCCAAAGGACCGGCGCCGGTGGCGTATGTGGCCATGCCGATTCTTGGGTACATCATTCTGACCCGGGACTGGCGCGTCATCGGCAAATTGTTTTCCATAACCAGCATATTGCTTTTTCTGGCTATTCTGCTTCCCTGGCCGCTGTTTATCGCACACAAGCTCAACTGGAATTTGATTCTGTGGAAACATGAGTTTATCGACCGATTTTTCGGCGAGTATGTGCCGGGCCATTATCCGATTTACTATTACTTTGGAATTATGTTTAAGTATGCCGCACCGTGGGTTATATTTTTGCCGATTGCGCTGGGGGCACCGTTGAATAAGTTCTGGGCGGAAAAACGTCCGGCGATGATGTTTCTCTGGGTCTGGTTTGTCGCGGGAATAATCTTCCTGACCATTGATGGAGGAAAACGCCAGCATTACATTTTACCATTTATGCCCGCACTAGCGATTCTAATCGGGCTGCTGCTGGACGATATGCTTTTTATTCGGCGGGTCTGTACGCCGACATTCGCCGTTGGTATCCTGAAGGCTCATATTGCGATGCTTATTGTCATAGCTATTGCCGGGCCGATTGTTATTTTCTTCAAAGCCCGGCCGTTTCTGATGCCCGTCCTGTTTCTCAGTGCCGTGATGCTCGCCGCAACAATACTGACAACCCTGTTTTTGCGGCGGCAAATCCAGCACGGATCCGTCATTACGATATTCGCGGGAATTTTGATTTACGTTACGACCTGTTTTTACACGTTTTCCGATGCGATGGACATAAACAGCTATTCGCGCAATTTCGCTCAAACCGTTGCCCGACTGGTGCCGCCCTCCGATACACTGGTGGCCTACGGCATGGTATCCAGTCGATTTGTCCAGTACTACGGCAAAGCTGTTCCAGCCATAAATGAATTGTCCGAATTGCAGGCCTGCTATGACAAAGGAAACTGGATTGTGTGCTCGTCGGACCAGACTTCCAGCCTGAAAGACTTGCCGCTTCACGTCGTTTATTCGAGCGAATCAAACAAACCGACGACCGGAAAGCACAGTTCAGACGCGACCGGCCTGTTATTCCATAAGTAAAGACGCTCTTTGAAAAACAGCCGGGTCAAAATACCGGCATTCATTGGACAGTGGTGTCTATGAAAATCAGAGGGCGTTGATAAAGCTGATTTCCTCCGGCGTCAATGGGCGGTCATCGATGATTTTTTCTACCTGAGTGATAGTATCGGCAGCGGAAAAACTCTGTTTCTTCCTCAGCCACGCGGCAACCAGCATGGCCACGCGTTTATCATCGCCGCCGCCGTGCAGCAGCACGGGCAGGTTTTTTTGCTCGCCCATAATTTCAAAAAATTGGTCCTGAATTTTCTGGTCCGGAAAGTAATTCTGTTTTTCGATGGGCATTTCTATGTACGTAACCGCGTGTTCTCTGCTCCATATCAGTTCTTCACTGTGCCAGTTTATCTCCTGATGCTCCGAAGTCGGGCGGATATTAATAATAGTTGCCAGATGATACCGATACAATAGCCGTGTGTAATCCATTCCGCGAGGCTGTCCGCTCACATAAAGGACTTCCGGCGCAATGATACGGAAATCCCGGATATGAAAATGCCTGACCAGAAGAACGGCGGCAACAATAATAAAAACAACCGTGATGATATGTTGAAATGGTTTCTTTTTCATAGCTTTGCCTGTGCGAAAGAATCCTTTCGGTATATTTTTCGGACGGAATAAATTTTTGCATTGGTGGCTTCATAATAAACCCGGCAGACCATTTCGCCTATCAGACCGGTCGCTATCAAAACAAAGCCCACCACAAAAAGAAGCATCATCAGCCCCGCCAGGGGAACATGAGCCACAGAAATCGGCACATGGTAAACAATTTTATCATAGAGAATATATGCCCCTATGGCCAATGCAGGAATAAAACAATAAAATAGCGCCCCTTTGCCGAAGAAATGAAGCGGCTTGGACGCATACGCAAGGATAAAACGCAGGGTGATCAAATCAAACATCACCCTGAACGTTCGGGAAATCCCATAGTTGCTTTTGCCTTTGGGACGCGGAATATTGGTAATTGGAATTTCAACAATTTTGGCGCCCTGCCCGGAGACAAGTGCGGGAATAAAGCGATGTGTCTCGCCGTATAACTTCAGACTTTCGACGACATCCCTTCGATAGGCCTTGAACGTCGTCCCGAAATCATGAATATCAACGCCGCTGACTTTGGAAGCGATCCAGTTGGCAATATGGGACGGAATCCGCCGCATTATAAAGTTATCGACTCTGTTTTTTCGCCAGCCGCTGACGACATCGTACCCTTCATTGATTTTGTCCAGAAATGCGGGAACTTCCTCCGGCAGATGCTGCAGGTCGCCGTCCATGGAAATGATTATTTCGCCCCCGGCGTTATCGAAACCCGCCGCCAGCGCCGGTGTCTGACCGAAATTCCGACGCAGTTCGACCGCCACAACCCGCTCATCCACCGCCGCCAGTGCCTTAAGTTTGTTCAGCGTGTCATCTTTGCTGCCGTCATCCACAAAAACCAGTTCGTAATCCAAACCCATTTTGCCCATCACGGCCGTCAGACGCGAATGAAGCTTTTCTACCACGTCCGATTCGTTATAAAGAGGCACAACGATCGAACAATCCGGTATTTTATGAAAGTTGTCCATAATGCACCAATTGTATTCCTGCCTGTCTGAAAGACGATTTTGACTGTTCGCTGCATAAAGCATTTAGTTCGTATTCACGTTGTTCCACCAATCGCGTTTGTACCCGCTCAAGGCCTTCTCGAAATCCCGGATGTGTCATAATCTCAGTCGCCGACGATGAATGATACCGCGAGAATGCTTCAAGAAAAGCAACGCTGATTCGTCCGGTATGCGCGATTCCTATAAAGTCGCTGGTTTTAAAATATGCGGCGTTCTGATACCGGTTAATTCGGGCCATTATACGAATTATTCGGGAGTAGGCCAGTTCTTTTTTCCCCGGCGTAGGCCATAAACCACCTTGAAAACTTTGTCGTTCCAGCGGCCAGCGTATCGCGGAAACGCCGTATTGTTTGGCCAGTGCACAGACGATACGAAAGATGACGGGGAAACAGTGAATGTGCTTGTGGGAATCAAAATGTGTTGGCTTGATGCCGTGGTCGAAAACCCATTGAATCTGGGCCTGCAGTTCCGCCCTGATGGCGTTTCTGACCTCGGCGCTGATTAAAGACCGCCAACTGAGTTGGCCGGGGCGAAATATGAATTTGCCCGTTGAATCCAAAAGACAGTCATTCCGCCCATCCTGACACAAAGGCCTGCCGTCCGTGAGGTTCAAATGCACGCCGATTCCCAGACCGGACAGCGCCCTGGCCATCGCCGCGGCTTCGTCGGCGCAAGGCATATTAGCCATCATTCCGGCGCTGGTCAAAAGACCTTCGGTATGGGCCTTGACAATACCTTTGTTCACACCTTCGCACAGACCGAAATCATCTGCATTGATTATAACTTTTCTGATCATTTTCGCCAGAGCCAGTAAAATCAGGGACACAACATTATACGTCGGCTCAAAACACAATAGAGGGTTTAATCTATCTGGAGGGTTTTGGGGACACAAGAGAATTTTAACGCCCGAAATTGATATTTGTTGATTTTGAGGATGAAGCGAACCGGGCATTCTGCACAAAGTCCGATAAATAGTTTTAGGTATTTTGGCGACATGTCGCCATTATCGGACTAAAAGCCCGATTATTCAGAGGCAGGCAGGGTTGCTGATAGGTTTTTCGCCTGTTCAGCCCAGAGTGCCGCTGGATAATCCACCGCCAGCTTATTAAGTACCGCACGGGCTTCAATCAAAACCGCTTTTTTTGCCTCCGGCGTACTTTGCGGACTTTTCCATACGCCGATTTTTAACACGGCGATTTCATACAGCGCCTGAATGGCGCCGTCACTGCCGGGAAAACGGGTTGTGATTTCGATAAGTTTTTGCATTCGGACGACAGGATCGGAAGTAATCATCGCCTGAGCCAGAAGTACATTATCCCGCAACGTATCCTGAACGTCCATCGCCGCCAGCAGCGTAATCAGTTTGGCGTCATAATCCAGCCGATATGGATTAAGCATAACAAACTCAGCCAGTCTTTGTCGGGACTGCGGCGTGGTGCCCTGATTATCGCGGCAAATCAATTCACGGAGTTTTTTAAGACGAAAAGAAAGATTCCGCAATTTTATCGTCGTCATTGCGGTTTCCGCTGGTCGGCTAAATGCGCTGAATAAGCCGGCATTGGACGATGGCGGATGGGTATCCGCTTTTTTCAGTTCTTCCGCGATCAGCGAAATCGCCACATCACAAAGCTCTTCAGCTTTTTCAAATTTTTCAGGCCCCCCCTCTCCAGCCGATCCAGCCTCCTGCATGGCAATTCGCCACCGGGCCTCCAGCGACTCGGAACTGGCGGGAAATCGATCATATAATTCCTGCCAGATGAGAATGTTTTCATAATAGGGATAATCATTATAAAAATGCAGCATTTCCATTTGACCGAACAGTTGAATATCCGGGTGGGTTTCATTCAGCATCGCTTTATAATACAGCGCAACAGGCACACGTTTGCTGCGAGACCATTTTTCCAGAAACAAATCATACTGGCCCAGCAAAGCAATTCGTTTTTTCTGATACTCACACGATGCGGGCAGTATTTTCTCGATCCACAGCGGCCAGCGTCCATAGACCAACTGATTTTGAATATCGGTTTTGAGTTTTTTCCGCAGTTCCAGCAGGTCGGTGGGATAGAATCGGCCGACCAGGAAGCTTCGGGTATGTTCATCCTCGATAATTTCGTTGAGGATTTCAGTCAGTGAATGGTCATGAAATTCTTCGGCTTCGTCCGGGTTGTTGCCGGCGACATACAATTGGTAATCCAGTTCCGCCATGCCGATTTGGAAATAGAATAAACCGCCGGCCAGAACTAACAGCGCCGCGCCGATGAACCACGTCAGGCCGGGTTTGTAGCGGTTGAAATGTCCGATAGCCAGCGCTGCGCCGGCTACAAACAGCGACGTCAGCCATGCGTAAATCCACGGCGCGTAGGAAAAACCCCATCGCAGCGGGTCGCTGCTTTCGTAGCCTCCAAAAATGCCCCAATAAACCACCTGTGGAGCCATACACAGCGCAATGGAAATAAAACGTGACCGAAAACGCAGCGGACGACACGCCACCGCCGCACAACTGACCAGCAGCGCCGCACCAAACAGCCCCAGGCGCGCCACCAGAATCACCGTAATAATCATCGGAATGCTGTACCGAAAGCTCATCAATTGGCTGGTCAGCACCGGCATTGAAGCCAGGATGCCCATTAAAATACCCAGCACGACGATCTGCCAGGGGTATTCATAAATGCTCAGCAGCTTGACGACAAATCGTCCAAGGTTCCAGAATTCCGGCTTGAAAAGACCCAGCAGACTCACTGACGGGTTTTCGCCGATCAGCAGCCGGCTCCAGAAAAAACAGGCCGCCAGATACACCGCGATGGAAAGTCCCCAGCACAGATGGACATTCGTGTGACTGTAGTGCAGCGTAGGCCCCGCCGTCATAAACGACTTGGATAAAACCGTCTGGGGTTTGCTGGTGCCGTTATCTGCCATAATTGAAAATTTCAGAAATCCGAACCGGAATCAAAATTCTTATTGACGATTAAAAAAACAGTGAAGCATAATTTGTCATTCCCGCGAAGGCGGGAATCCGGCTAAATCGCTCTGGATTCCGTCTCAAGGCCGGAATGACAGGCGTCCGACTGCGAAATCAAGAATCCCGGACGCCAAATTTTAATTTCAAGTTCTCCTATCCGCGGATCATATCGGTAATTTTCATCAATCGGCTGATGTTGTCGCGCTCGGCTTCGCTGAGTTTGCGATAGATATATTTAATCTGCTCACCCAGTTCCGGAATGACGACATGTTCCAGCACATTCACCCGGCGGCGGGTGCTGATGAGTTCCGTCGCCAGCAGTTGTGCCTGTTTCTCCTTTTCAGCCAGTTCCATCAGGCTGTCAAATGATCGCTCCAGCGCCCGTAGCGCCACATCCAGTTCTCCGCTGGTAGTGCCGAAACCATAAGATATTATATCCCCTTCCAGTTCTTTTGCAAGCTGCGGAACACGAACACTCATAATACTGGCAAAGGAAACCGTCAGGCTGAACCGGGCTGTCGGAATTTCCATCGCCGCCCGGATATGTTCCGGCTCAATTGTCGCCCGGGCCATCATAAAACGCCGGCTGGTTTCAAGTAATTCCTGCTCAACTTTCCGACGAAGTTCCTGCAATGTTCGCGAGATAGATACCAGTTGCCGGCAGATTTCATCCCGTTTCTGACTCAGCAGTTTATGACCCCGGACCGCCAGCACCTGTCGGCGCCGCAGGCCCAGCAGTTCCATTCGTGTCGCATTGGCGGTTTGTTGAGCGGGCATTGTCTACGACTCCACCGAGGCGGTTTGCCCGGCCGCGCTTTTACGAAACCGCGGCATATACTTCTCAATCAGCTTGACGTCGATGCGTTTCAGTTCCACATTTTCAAACATGCTCAGCAGTTCCCATCCCAAATCCAGCGTCTGCTCGACGGTGCGGTTTTCGTAATACCCCTGCGAGATATATCGCCGTTCGAATTGATTGGCGAAGGTCATAAATTTCCGGTCTTCTGCCGATAATGCCGCTTCGCCCAGAATCGTCGCCAGTTCCTGGGCCTCCTTGCCGCGGGCATACGCCGCATAAAGCTGGTTGTACAAATCGGCGTGGTCTTCACGCGTTTTGCCAACACCAATGCCTTTATCTTTCAGACGCGACAGGCTCGGCAGCACGTCCACCGGAGGCGCCACCGCTTTGCGGTGAAGCGACCGGCCCAGAATAATCTGCCCTTCGGTAATATACCCTGTCAAATCCGGCACTGGGTGTGTTTTGTCGTCTTCCGGCATCGTCAGCACCGGCACCATCGTAATGGAACCTTTCTTGCCCTTGACACGACCGGCGCGTTCGTAAATCGTTGCAAGGTCGGTATAAAGATAACCCGGATAACCGCGCCGGCCCGGCACTTCCTTGCGGGCCGCGCTGATTTCACGCAGCGCCTCGCAGTAATTGGTCATATCGTTAAGCACCACCAGCACGTGCATATCTTCTTCAAACGCCAGATATTCCGCACACGTCAGCGCCACACGCGGCGTCGCAATACGCTCAATCGCCGGGTCATTGGCTAAATTGATGAACAAAGCCGCACGTTCTATCGCGCCAGTATTCGTCAGGTCGTTGATGAAAAACTGTGCCGCTTCAAAGGTAATTCCCATCGCGGCGAAAACGACCGCGAATTGTTCGCCTTTGCCGCGAACGGTCGCCTGCCGGCACAGTTGAGCGGTGATTTCATCGTGGGGCAGACCCGAACCCGAAAAAAGCGGCAGCTTCTGGCCTCGCACCAGCGGATTCAGCCCGTCAATCGTGCTGATGCCGGTCTGAATAAATTCATTCGGATAATCGCGGGCATACGGGTTAATCGGATTGCCATTGATGTTGAGTTTCTTTTTGGGCAGAATGGCAGGCCCGCCGTCTTTGGGGATGCCGGTGCCGCTAAAAACTCTTCCGAGCATATCCTTAGAGACCGACAACTCCATCGGCTTGCCCAGAAACCGCACCGTACTGTCTTTGACGTTAACGCCTTCAGTGCCTTCGAAGACCTGCACCAGTACCTTGTCGTTTTCGACCTGCAGAATCTGACCGTGGCGGATTGCCCCGTCGCCCAGCTCAATATCCACAATATGCCCGTACTTGGCCTGCTCAATGCCTTCGACCAGCATCAACGGACCGTAAATTTCAGAAACTGTTTTGTATTCTTTCAGCATAATTTACTCCGGCAACTGCCTTTCCTGTGTTCACGCCGCGGTTTCGACCGCCGACCCGCCGTAAAGCGCTTTGATCTGCCGGTCAACGGTATCTCTGATGGCGTGTATTTTCTCTTTCTCGGCATAGTCAATATACTTGCAACGGGCAATTTCTTCACGCACCGACAGCTTGAAAATATCCGCCGGCTCAACGCCATTCTCTATCGCCGCCAATCCCTGCTGATGGAAATGCAGAATCAGCGAAATCATATCATACTGTTTTTCAATCGGGGTGTACGTATCCACCTTATGAAAAGCATTCTGGTGGAGGAAGTCTTCACGGATACTCTTGGCCGTTTCCAGCGCCATCCGTTCATTCGGACCAATCGCTTCGGCGCCGACCAGACGCACGATTTCCACCAGTTGCGATTCCTGCTCAAGCAGGTTCATCGCCTGCTGCATCATCGCCGCAAATTCCTGCCCCTTGGCTGCGTCCTCGAAACAGCCCGGCAAATACTGCCTGTAAAATGAATAACTCGTCAGCCAGTCAATCGCCGGGAAGTGCCGCTGCTGAGCCAGCCGGGCCATCAGCGACCAGAACACCTTGACCACGTGCAGTGTCGCCTGCACGACCGAATCGGACAAATCGCCGCCGGGCGGACTGACCGCGCCGATAATGGACAAGTCGCCTTCACGCTGCGGAGCGCCCCCGCATATCACACGGCCGGAACGTTCATAGAACGACGCGATTCGCGCGCCCAGGTATGCCGGGTAGCCTTCCTCGGCAGGCATTTCTTCCAGCCGTGTGGAGATTTCACGCATCGCCTCCGCCCATCGACTGGTGCTGTCAGCCATCAATGCCACTGAATAGCCCATATCGCGGAAGTATTCAGCCAGTGTAATCCCCGTATAAACCGAAGCCTCGCGCGCCGCCACGGGCATATCCGAGGTATTGGCCAGAAGGATAACCCGCTTCATCAGCGGCTCACCGCTGTGCGGGTCTTTCAATTCGGGAAACTCTTTCAGCACGTCGGTCATTTCATTGCCGCGTTCACCGCAGCCGACATAAACCACAATATCCGCATCGACCCACTTGGCCAACTGATGCTGGACGACGGTCTTGCCCGTACCAAATGGCCCCGGTACACAGGCCGTTCCGCCCCGCGCGATGGGAAAGAACGCGTCAATGACGCGCTGCCCCGTCAGCAAAATCTGGTTGGGATTCAAACGCTGCGTTACACGCCGCGGCTGACGCACCGGCCATTTCTGCATCAGTTTCAGTTCCGTCTGCCCATCTTTGCCGTGGACAACGCCGATGGTTTCTTCCACTGTGAAATCGCCTTCACGCAGGCCGTCGATTTTGCCAGACACCCCCGCCGGAATCATAATTTTATGCAGGACCAGCGTAGTCTCCTGAACCTCACCGATGATATCGCCGCTGCCGACTTCTGTGCCGTTTCCAATAACGGGCTTGAAATGCCACTTGACGTCCCGCCGCAGACCCGGAAGCGCACTGCCGCGAAGAATAAAACTTCCCTGGGCCTTGACCAATTGGTCCAGCGGACGCTGAATGCCGTCATAAATACTGGAAATCAGCCCCGGCCCGAGTTCCACGCTCAGCGGCGCCCCGGTATTGACAACCTTTTCACCCGGCCCAATGCCGACGGTATCTTCATAGACCTGGATACTGGCCCGGTCTCCATGCAGTTCCACAATTTCACCAATCAGATTGTCGTTACCCACACGCACGACATCATACATTCGCGCCCCGAGCATTCCCTCGGCAACCACGACCGGTCCGGCCACTTTAACGATTTTCCCGTTTTGTAATTCAGCCATTGCTTTTACCTTACAAGTCAATTTCTAATTGATTATTTTAAGATATCAATTCCCGTCGCCATCTTCAGCAGTTTGCTCAGCGATTGAGTCGCCACCCCGGATGGTTCTGCCGTAAAGGGCGCAACCACCACACAGGGCGTTGTCTTTTTCTGCACCGTATCAAATACCGGCTGAGCATAGGCCGCAACATTTTCCGCCACAACCACCAGCGTATACTTCTGCTTGAGAATTCCCTGCGCAGTCTCTATCACTTTTTGCGATTCCGGCTCCACGGCGAACGTATCCAAACCCATCGCCGCAAACGGCATCACAAAATCCGCACTGCCCAGGACTGCTACTTTACCTTCCATATTGCACTAACCATTAAACATTATTCATTAATCATTTTAACTGTGCCAGTTGCCCAGCCGATCCAGAATCAGTTTGGACGTCAGTCCGTTTTTCTTGCCGGTCAGCACCATGCGTACGGCACGAATCTCAGCCTCTTTCATGAGGAAGTATGCGACCACCGGCTGCGGGCCGGCGGCAATTTCTTTAGTGGTTTTCAGAAATCCCATCATGTAATCGTCGCATAGCTGTTCGATTTTCAAAAAAGACTGCTCTTGTTTCAGGTAACGAACCCCCTCTTCAATAATTTCATAATACGGGGTCGCGAAAAATAAGCCGCTGATGGATTCATACGGCATCGCCAGGCCCTGTACAAATTTATCGATATCAACAAAACCGCCGCTAAAGAAGAAATCCTTCTCGTCCCGTTCGGCCATTTTGAGCCGCAGCATTGTTTTGATATTGTATAAATCCACATGAACACGTCCGAAGGAGACACAAAAAATACAGCCTAATTCTTCGGCCCGCTGTATCCTCCACTGATAGTGCATCCTGTCGATATTATAATCAATTCGACGGATATCTTTATTCTCATAATATCCAAGCACCGCGGCCTCTACCGTATCCTGAAGATAATCGGGAAGCCGTTCATAATTCTCCTGCTGCAGGATATCTTCGAATTCCGCCGCCGGTACGGCGCCTTCATTACTGTAATCGAGCCCCAGCGGTTTTTCGGTCACCAGCCGGCGAATCGCCAGACGCATATTGGAAAAATCCTCTCGCGCCCGCATCAACTGCACAAGATCTTCGTCGAGCATTAATTCGGCAAACTGTACCCGTATCGCCGTCCGCCGCTCCAGCAGCATCTGTTCAATCTGTGCGTCCGTACTGCTGGACCCGATTGCATATTCCGTGGAACTGAGCAATTCTGCCGCGCCGGCGAAATCCGGCGTATTAACCATATCGGCCAGCAACACACGACTCAGCATTGTGCTTTCCAGAGTCCGCACCCGGGCCGTCTCATACATATACCGCCAGTCATCCTCGCCGATTGGCGGGTACCGGTAAAAATCACTCAATGTAATATCTTGTATCAGGTCCATTGTGTCTATCAGTTCGACTTATCGAAATAATTCAGCAGCCAGTTCCATTTCCATTTTATCCCGGAGCTGACTGACCATCACATCCGTACTGGAATTGATCCGCACTTTGCCGGCCGACAGAATAAATCCGCCGCCGATATCCTCGCGGGTCGCGCTCAAACGCAGGCCGCCCTTGGCCTGCCAGAGCAGTTCGACATTGAGTTTGTTAATGAAAGCCTGGTTAATCCGGTTTTCATTTTTCCCGATGACAACTTCTTCCTGGCCGATTTGAACACATTTGACTAGCAGTTTTTTCATCAGGTCGAGATACTCATTATCAGGCATCTGCTCGATACGTTGTTTCACACGGCCAAACAGTTCATCCAGAATCTGACCGCGGGCCGCCAGAATCTGACGACCGTTCTGCATTCGTACCGCAGCAAGCAATTGAGACTTCCGGCTTTCGGCGGCCTCACGGGCGAGCCTTTCGGTTTCCTGGCCGAAGGCAGCCATTTCTCTGTCCAGAGTAGCGGTTTGAAGATCACGCTGCTCATTGGCCTGACGAACAATTTCATCCGCCTGCCTTCGGACATCCGAAAGGATATTGTCTATAATTTGATTTCCATTCATTGCGTTTACATCCCGCTCTTAATTCCTTGTCTGTTTTTTTTACCGGCTTTTTTTATTATTTGATGCCGATGAAGATGAGCAGGAATGAAACAAGAAAGCCCAAAATCGCATAGAATTCAATCAGCGCGGCATACACAACACCGGCTTTGACGCCCATTTCAGGACGGCGTGCGGCCATCTGAATACCGGATGCGCAAATTTTGCCCTGATGGATACCGCTGAAAAGGCCCGCAACCCCGACCGGCAGAGAAGCGCCGAAAATCTGAAGACCCTGCAGCAGAGAGACTTCATTCATTTCGCCTCCGAAAAGATTGATTTTCAGCATGATAAACAGCGAAATGACAAGCCCGTAAATGCCCTGCGTACTGGGCAGGACCACCAACAGCGTCATCAACCCGTACTGTTCGGGCTTTTCACTGAGAATACCAGTGGCACTGCGGCCTGCAATTCCTAATCCAATCGATGAGCCGATACCCGCCAAAAAAGTTGCAAATGCTGCGCCTGCAAAAGCAAGAGCTAATCCGTATTCCATACGCTTTTACCTTTCCTATTAAAAAACCATTCTTGATTTCTTATTCATAATGCCTTATTTACTGTTCCTTGGAGCTTTGATTATGATCCACAACCATAATGTGCCGATAGTCATTTCGCAATGGCTTAAATTCAGCACCGCCGGCAACAAAGAATTTGGGGAAAAACTCCACAAACTGCAGACGCAAACTATGAACAAATGCGCTGAGCATGGACAATCCGATATTAACCAGATGGCCGACCACAAAGAACAGCATCCCTATCACAAACCCGACATACGGAATATCCATTAGCAGCCGTGTTAATATATTGATTGCCATTCCCAATCCCGCTCCAACCAACCCTAATGCCATCAGTCGCACATAGCTTAGGATGTCGCCCAGATAAAAGACCGTACTAAACACGGCAAATACGCCGTTACCGATACGTCCGGCCATACTGCCGCTGCGATCGGTGAACCAGAAAATCAACCCGGCCTGGATTAATGCCAGAACCCCCGCAAATGTCGCTGCCGCCGGCGGCAGCAGGCCGCCTTTAGCCAGAGCAAAGACTAAAATACAGTTCAGGTAAATCAGCCATGTCAATTTGTCGAATACCGCAGTCGCGTATTCTTTTCGCATGAGCAAATTAATAAACGAAATAAACAACCCGAAGATAATCTGAATGTACCCCAGTGCCAGTGAGATACCCACGAATATCAACGGCTTTTCCATCGGGTCAAAGAGCATCAACCGGACCCGCCACTGATTCAGTGTCGCCCCGATACTCCCTTCGGTCTGCGGCAGGAGTCTTTGAATCGTATCGGCAAACCAACTGCCCATAATCACGCCCGAAGCAATGGTCGTGAACGAACATATAATCAGCATCCAGAGTGCCTTTTTGTCACCCTGGAGTTTTTTAAGAATCCAGGTTAATATAATAATCATGACCACGCCGTACCCGGCATCTGTCATGCATAATCCGAAAAACAACGCGAAAAAGGGAGCCAAAAATACCGTCGGGTCAATGGAAGACGGTATCGGCATACCATATAATCGCGTCACGGACTCAAACGGACGTATCATCGAAGCGTTTTCGATTTCGACAGGCACCTCTTCGCCTTCCGCCGGCCCAATCAATACCACATCCGCTCCGTCAAAGGATTCAAGAATTTTAACCAACTTCGGATAATCTTTTCTTCTGACCCAGCTTTCCAAAAACAGTGTCGTTTCCGTCGCCGGGGCCGTCGCCTGCGTCTGCTTGCGAACGAGAACGTTTTGATAATGGTCGGCCAGAATCTCCAGCTTTAATTTTTCACCGGCCAGCTGCCCCGCCGCCTTAAAAGCCTCTTTGAGCTTTGTATCAATTTGCGCCAGGTCATTTTGCCGTTGAGACAGATTTTCCGCCGCCGTTCCCTTAAGCCACTCAAATCCAACCGCTTCAAACTCAAATGACCGCAGGATTTTCTGTATTTCCTGGGCAGATTCTTTCATCCCAAACACAAGGCACGGTTGGATGGTCACTGTACCGCCAACCACCTGCACCGCCGCACCGATTTGTGACACGGCCTCAACCGCCGCATTAAAATGCTGCTTCGGCAAAATCCCCGCTAAGCAAACCGTACTATTCAACTGCCCAAGCTGCTCCACCGGCGTCTGTAAATCCTTCCAAACCGATAACTTTTGAACCTCCGAATGAATCGCCTCGGCCCGGCTGTTTAATTTCTCAATAGCCGATTGCGTCTGCTCCGTGTTTTCCAGCAAAATCAGGGCCGACGAGCCGAGAACGATGTCGGTATAGGTCTTTTTATCAATTTCAATCAGCGGCTGAAAAACCGACCGCCCGTTTTTGTCTTTGATATACTGTTTCAAAAAAACAACGGCTTTATCCAGCCGCCCGACCAGTTCTTCCATCTCCCTGGGACGCTTGATTTCCATCTCCAGTTCCGGCCATTCCTTGCTGACCATTGCCCGTTCGGCGTCAAGAATTTGCACGATCCCCGCGTCCTGCAGGGCCGAAATGAGCTGGCCCGCCTGGCTGCGGTGAGCGGCTATCATCACTTTTTGCATCGAAGCTATCGACATTGTTTGTTCTCAGCTTGCCTTTTCAACTCTCTAAACAGAACATTTCTCCACCTGCATTATCGCCGCGCAGTTCATCACCTTCAATTGCGGCTTCTGATTTTTCGCTTGCGGCAAAACCATACCCTTGGGGCGCGATTCCCGAAATCTCGCACTTTCTCAACGCAACCGTTGTGAACATCCATGTTCGTATTTTAGATATGATTTCCAGGAAATATTTTATTCCCACAGTTTTGTCAATACTTTATTGACCAGCTCGTCCAGCTGCCCCCGGGATGCTCTCAGCAGAGCATCACATCGGGCCTTGCCTTGTGCAGTCAGCTTTTCCGCTTCTTTGTGCCCCTGCCGTTCGGCATCCGCAACGGCCTGCTCGATGCTTTTTCTGCGCTCTTCCTGACCCTGTCGCAGAAGTTCCTGACGCCGCTGTTTCGCTTTGTCCAGAATTTCAGCGGCGCCCCGTTTGGACTTTTCAACAATTTCTCTGGCCTGTTGTTCAGCCTCTTTGACCTGTTTGATTAGTTCCATCATACCATCCGATTACTGCTTTTCTCTTTTATATCTGAAAAACCGGTACTGACCAGCAAAGATATTATAAAAACAGCCCCTCACAAGTCCAGAGAAAACCGCAAATTCCCATCCTCCATTTTCCAGCGAATTCACATTCATTCAGGTTATTTCAAAGCGTCTTGGGGAATTAATCCCTTTTTCTCCATGGCCAGTAAAATCAATTCCGCGATTTGTTCCTTGCTGAACATCGAATTGTCAAGTAAAAGATGGAAGGCCGGCTGACGGGGATTTTGTTTCTCATATATTTCCTGCAGATAGTGTCGCTGGGCGTCAATTTCTTCCATTCGAGCCGCGGCGGCTTCTTTGGAAAGCTGTTCGCGCACGCTGATGCGGGCGACACGCCATTCTTTGGGGGCTTCGATACGGACGTTCAGGCCGTTATCGAGATCGGTCGTGGCGGCGTTTCCACCCTGGCCGATAATAACCGCGTAGCCCTCAAAGGCAACCGTGCGAACCATCATCGTAATACTTTTGCGGATTTCATAGCCGTCGGGAACATTGCTTTTAAGCAGTCCTCGCAAAAAATCTTTCAGCAGACTGGGTTTGGAAAGACGTTCTTTCTCGATGATTTCTTCCGTCAGCCCCGTATCTTCCGCCAGTTGTTTCAACAGTTCTTTATGATACAGCTTCCATCGCCGCTGTTCATCCCGCTGATTCAGTTTTTCCACCAGCGGACCGGCCAATTCAAGCCCGTCGCAGCCGTATTGCCGCGACACGGTAAGATAGGGTCCCGGCTGCTTTTTCTGGACGATCTCGCCGATGCGTTGGCGAAAGTAAGAGGAAAGTGCTGGTTTGTCCATAACGGTCCTTCCTGAAAAAACAGGTTTTTTTCTCTCGAAATTATTCTCTTTGTACGACTCAAAATAACTCTATCGGCCAAACCGTTCCTTGTCAATAAAAACCGGAATCCCAAAAGAAAAAACGCCATAAATTTGCTTTTTGGATACCTTTGTCGTAGAATACCCCCAGCAAAACAAAAACTTGGATATTGAATGTGAAATATGGAACGGTCTGCGAATTATCAGAATATCCTGATTATTAAACCTTCTTCGCTGGGAGATATTGTCCACGCGCTGCCGGCGATGGCGTCACTGCGGGCGTCCTTTCCCAGGGCGAAGATCAATTGGCTGGTACGCAGGCAATTTGCTCCGCTGCTGGAATGTGTACCGGGAATCGACGAGTTGATTTTGTTTGACCGTAAATTGATGGGAGACTGGTGGTACTCGCCAAAGGCATTTACCGCATTGTGGCATTTTTTACAAAACCTGCGTCACACCCACTTCGATCTCGTACTGGATCTGCAAGGTCTTTTCCGCTCAGCATTTTTTGCATATCTGACTCATTGCCCCCGTCGATTTGGAATGAGCGTTGCCCGCGAATGCGCCGGGATATTCTATACACAGAAAATAACTCCCACTTTGGATTCCATTCACTTAATTGACTACTATAATCGAATGGTCACCGAGGCGGGCGGAAAAACGCTTTGCACTTCTTATACTATTTTACCGCAGGCTTCTGCAATGGTCTCGATGCGGAAAAAACTGGCCGAGGCGGGAGTATCGGATAAATCCTGTGCGGTTTTGATCCCCGGTTCGGCCCAAATGGAAAAATGCTGGCCTGCGCAGCGGTTTGCGAAAATCGCGGAAAAAATCGCGCGGGAATTAAATATGACAATCCTTGGTGCGGGAACAAATACGGAATACGAACTCGTTGAGCAGGTCCGACGAAACGCTTCGGTCCCGGTGGTCAATCTGGCCGGACAAACCAATATCTCCGAGCTTCTTGCTTTGCTCAGGCACGCAAGTCTGGTCGTATCCAATGACACCGGCCCGGGGCACATCGCCGAAGCAATAAAAACACCCACAGTGCTGATTTTCGGGCATACCAATCCGCTGCGCGTCGGGCCATACAGAAAACCGGAAAACACCGCCGCGATTGAACCTCTTCAGCGAGGCTTGGCGGTGGAAAGTAAAAATCCCGCTTATGCGATCGCCAATGTCAGCGAGCAATTGGTCTGGGAAAAAATCCAAAATGTCTTACAGCAAAACACGGTGACGGCAAAATGAAACTGCGAAGCAGAACTTTTTTCCAAAAACTGATTCGCCCCGCCGTAGGGTTTGTCAAATTCCGTATCCTGCACGTCGATGACACGCCGCAGCGGATTGCTCGCGGGATAGCAGTGGGGTTATGGGTAGCGTTTACGCCGCTTATGGGAATACAGATGGCTATAGCCCTGACCGGTGCGATTTTGTTCCGAGCCAACAAGGCGCTGGCGGTGATGTGTGTCTGGCTGAGCAATCCCTTTACGTTGGTGCCGGTCTATGGGCCGTGCTATCTGATAGGTCGGTTTCTGTTAGGAAAAATTCATCCTGACGTCCAGCCCTCTCAGGTGGGAGAACAGCTCAGCCGCATTTTTTCCTTCAGCACCCTGTTGACTTCTTTCCACTCCGCGTCGTTCTGGAAAGAGGTGGCGGTGGTGTTCGGCAAAATCGGACTGGAAGTAACCATCGGCGGAGTTGTATTGGGGACGCTCTTTGCAATCGTGGGGTATTTCGCCACGTATTGGATAGTCACGAACCACCGCGCCAAATCCGGCAGACGACGATTCCGCCTGCAAAACAACCCCATGGTCAAGGAATAATTTTCAAAAATATCAGAACGTATTTGTTGCATCGCACTGAAGTGAAGACGGAAGCAACGGGATAAAAAATACGACTGCCAACAATGAAACTGCAAAATAAAAAATTTTTCAGAAAATTATTCCGCCCGGCGGTCGGATTCGTCAAGTTCCGTATTCTGCACGTCTATGACACGCCGCAGCGGATTGCCCGCGGTATTGCGGTGGGACTGTGGATTGGTTTCACACCGCTTCTGGGATTGCACATGATTCTGGCTTTAGCAATAGCGGCTTTGTTTCGGGCCAACAAGATACTGGCGGTATTAGGGGTGTGGATCAGTAATCCATTCACGTTATTGCCGATTTACGGCTCGGCCTATTTGGCGGGACGGTTTCCGGTGGGGCGATTTCATCCCTCTCACGCACAGCCCGGCCAGGTGGGAGACCTGCTTAGCCATATTTTTTCCCTCAGCAATATGGTAACCCGGCTGCATACCACAGCATTTTGGAAAGAAGTCGCCGTCGTATTCGGAAAAATTGGACTGGAAGTAACCATCGGCGGTTTTGTACTGGGGACGCTGTTTGCAATCATGGGCTATTTCGCCACGTATTGGATAGTCACGAACCACCGCATTAAATCCGGCCGTCGTCGTTTCAGACAATTATTGTAAAACCTCCTGCCGTGTTTTTCACTATACTCCGCTTTTACACGCTCTTCCTTGCATACATTCCGCCGGGCAATTGTTTAACAAGACCTTTCAATTGCAGGCTAATGATGGCCGAATGTACCCGCCCCGCCGCAAGGCCCGATTTGGCGATGATTTCCTCGATGTGTATCGGCTCGCTGTCAAAACCGCCCCAAACCGCCTCTTCCGCTGTGGATAAATTCAGCCGAGCCGAGTCAAACAGCATCGCCTGCGCCTCTGCCTCTGCTTGCTGTGCCGAATCCGCAACATGACTCTTAAGTCCCTGCCCCACACAGCCCAGCGTATCAAGAATATCCTCTACCGAATCCACAAGCCGGGCGCCGTCTTTAATCAGACGATGGCACCCGCCGCTTAACGGGGAATCAATCTTGCCCGGCACCGCCATCACATCGCGGTCATAGTCCAGCGCCGCCTTGGCCGTCAACAATGCCCCGCTGTTGTACGGCGCCTCCGCCACCAGCGTCCCCAGCGACAATCCCGCGATGATGCGGTTGCGTGCGGGAAAATTTTCCGCCAGCGGCTCATAGTCCATCGGCAACTCCCCGATCACCGCCCCGGATTCGGCTATCAGTACCGCCAGTTTTTCATTTTCAGGCGGAAATACATTCGCCAGTCCGCACCCCTGCACGGCTATCGTTCGCCCTTTTGCACTCAATGCACCGCGATGAGCCGCCGTATCAATCCCCCGCGCCAGACCGCTGACAATCGTAAAACCCGATGACGCCAGCAGGTAGCCGAACCGCGACGCCTGCTCCGAACCATACGTGCTGCACCGCCGTGAACCCACAATCGCCACCGACAAAGCATCCGAACGTTCCAGCGTCCCGCGCACATACAACACCGGCGGCGGATCATAGATACTTTTCAGCGCAGGCGGGTATCGTTCGTCTTCCCAGTGAATCAACACAACCTTGTACTTGTTGGCCAGGTCGAGTTCTTTAGCCGCGTCAAACCGGTCCCGGCTGCGGGCGATTTTCCCGGCTGTCACATCGCCAACGCCTTCCACTTTCATCATCGCACTGACCGACGCGCCCAGCGCATTTTCCACGGAACCGAATTGCTTGACTAAACGTGCAAACAGCACCGGCCCCACCCCTTCCGCATGGGTAAGCCGAAGCCAGTACTCAATGCCCTCCGAATGGCCGTTGCGCCATACGCTCTTCATATTCGCTCCTTCACGAATACGCGAGTATTACTTTCGCGTACAATATTTCTCCACAAACGTTTTCCATTCGCCCGAACCGGACGGTTTATATGTCTTCATCTCAAACGAATCGGCGATAATTTTCCGACCGGCCGAAAGATTGGCGATGTCGCCCGCCGCGACCGCCTGCATCAAAACATTGCCCAGTACCGTCGCCTCAACCGGACCCGTGATAACGGTCTTGCCCGTCGCATCGGCCGTGAATTGATTCAGCAGTTCATTTTTGGTCCCGCCGCCGACGATATGCAGCATTTCGATCTTCTTACCCGACAGCGTCTCCAGCATTCGCATCACCTCGGCATACCGCGCCGCAAGATTTTCCAGAATCACGCGAATCATCTGTCCCTTGTCCTGAATCTGCTTTTGCCCCGTTTTGGCAAGGTATGCGTTAATCTTGACCGGCATATCCCCGATAGCCATAAACTCCGGCTGTTCAATATTAATAATCCCCTGGAACGGCTTGGCCTTCCCGGCCATTTCCGCCAGTTGACCGTAATCCAGTTCATTGCCCTCTTTCGCCCAATGCCGCCGGCATTCCTGCACCAGCCACAATCCCATAATATTTTTGAGCAGCCGAATTGTATTCAGCACACCGCCTTCGTTGGTCATATCCAGCGAAAGGCTCTTTTCATTGATAATCGCGCCCGGCGTTTCAATACCCATCAAACTCCACGTCCCGCTCGACAGGTACGCCCAGTTTTTGTCGCCGCCCGCCGGCACGCCCGCCACCGCCGACGCCGTATCGTGCGAACCGACCTCAACAACCGGAATCGGCGCACAGCCGAGCTTGTCAGCCAACTCTTTTTTCAACACACCCGCTTTGGCCCCCGGCATCACCACCTGCGGCAAAATCGCCCGCGGCAAATCCAGCGCCCTTAGCAATCCATCCGACCATTTGCCGGTCTTCATATCCATCATCTGCGACGTGCTGGCAATTGTGTACTCAGCCCCGACAAAACCCGTCAGCGCGTAGGTAATCAAGTCCGGCATAAACAGCAGCTTGTCCGCCTTGGCCACCACCTCCGGCTTCTGCGTCTTGTATGCAAACAACTGATACAGCGAATTGAACTGCATAAACTGAATGCCGGTGTACTGATATACTTTATTCCTGGGAACAATCGAAAAAACCTTATCCATCATTCCGTCGTTCCGGCTGTCGCGGTAGTGATACGGATTTTCCAATAGCTTCCCGCTCTTGTCCAGCAGCCCGAAGTCCACACCCCACGTATCTACACCGATGCTCCGAATATTTTTACATGCCGCCGCGGTCTTTTGAATCCCCGCCGTGATTTCCTTCATCAGCTTGTCGAAGTCCCAGTGAAGAGCGCCCCCCTGCTCGACCGGCCCATTGGCAAAACGGTGCATTTCCCGCAAGGTCAGTTTACCCTTGTCCATCTCTGCCAGCATGACGCGCCCGCTCTCGGCACCCAAATCCACCGCCGCATAACCGCCTTTACTCATTGTCGCCTCCTGTGTGTATATCTTTTGAATGCTTAAACAGTTTACTTTTAAAACGAAAAGGTAAACAGAAAACCCAAAAAATACAACCCAAAAGTAATTCAGAAACTGTTTTTTTCAGACACCGAAGGGGGCAAATAAAATAGCCGGAGGTGAAAGGCCCTCGAAATAATGGATAAATCCTCCTCTCTCTCCAGCCCGAAGGGGTGACATTATACTCAATCTTAACCTTCTTTAATATAACGACTTACACAATTTCCACAAAGACCGAAATTTTTTCTGGACAAAGCCAGGGGAAATCGTTAGTTTATGTAGCTCTTGATTTGTAAATAACGAAAGAAACGAAACAAAAGTACGAGGTTTCAATATGGCACATAAAAAGGGACAAGGTTCAACACGAAACGGACGCGACAGTCAGCCGAAGTATCTGGGCTTTAAAATGGCGGGCGGCCAGTCCGTTATCGCCGGCAATATCATTGTGCGCCAGCGAGGCACAAAGTTCTTCCCCGGCTATAATGTCGGAATGGGCAGAGACCACACCATTTTCGCAACCGCCGACGGCGTCGTCCAGATGACCGGCCGACGTGTCAATGTCGTCAAACCCTAAGAACTATTTACACCCAAAACTCCAAAGGCGGCCCAAAAGCCGCCTTTTTTATTGCTGTATTTATCTGATTTCTTTTATCTTAGGTTTTTACTATTTTAAGAGCCTCTAACAAAATGAATTGTCGCACCGAAAGCGAGCGATTTTGTGGCCGGCAAGGCGGACGGGGCAAAATTGCCGCAGGCGTAGCGGAATACTACGTCGAGGACGATTTTGGCCCGGCCAACGCCGCCGGACGCAAAATAAGCCGCTTGAATGCAAAGGCATTTTGTTAGATGCTCTAATATTTTCGACTGCGCAGTATCGACACCAAAATCCACCCTCCTATCACGGCGGCGACAAGATAGCCCAGAACCCCCAGCGCCTGAAGACTGATGAGTCCCAGCACTGTCCCATCCTGTGCCACCAGAAGGCTCGACCCGATCAGCAGCGCCGCGATAATCACCGCAAAGCTGATGCGGTTGGAGCTGTTATCGAGCGTCTGTGCCAGTTCTTCAAGATGCTCATGGTGAATATGCACCTTAAATTGTCCCCGCCGGAATTTACTGATAATCGCCGCCGCATCTTCCGGCAGCCGACCCGCCAGTTCGCCCGCCCCCATTGCTGCCCGCTTAATCTGGTCGAGCATCGTTTTCGGACTGACCTGCTCCATCGCAAATTTACGAGCGTACGGCTTAAGGCACTCAATAATCTGAAATTCCGAATCCAGCGATCGAGCGAAAGATTCTATCGTCATCAGACTCTTGAGCATCAGCGTAAAATCACGCGGCGCCCCAAGTTGATACCGCCGAATGATGTCAAAACCCCGCGCCAGCGCCTCGCGAAACGGAATATCTTTCAACGGCAGCCCCGCGTAGGTATTGAAAATATCCTCAATATCCCGCGCAAGTTCTGTCAGGCTGGCCTGCTCGCCAAGCATTTCCGCCCGTTCCAGCCCATGCACGATTCGCCATGCGTCACCATCGACAACCGCAAGTACAATATATTGCAATAAAAGCGTATCTTCGTTGGTCAGCCGGCCCACCTGTCCGAAATCCAGCGGCGCTAAAACATTATCCGCCATCACCAAAAAGTTTCCCGGGTGCGGGTCGGTATGGAAAAAACCGTAATCAAATACCTGCTTGAGCACAAAATCCGCTCCGCGCCGCGCCAGGAGTTTCAAATCCATTCCCGCCGCCGTGAGCTTATCAATTTGCGAAGGCTTGATGCCGTCGATATATTCCATCGTCAGCACGCCTTCGGAACAGTATTGCTCCAGCACCTGCGGAACGTGTACCGTCGTATCATCGGCAAAATTCCGCCCGAATCGCTGCTGATTTCGCCGTTCATTGGCTAAATCCACTTCCTTATGCACCGCCTGCGAAAATTCCCGTACCATTCGCTGCGGGTCAAACGTCGTATCCGTCCCGAGGGACAGTCGCCCCCGCGCCAATTTCGCCAGGTCACGCAGAATCTCCAGTTCCGCCGTAATCGTCTTGACAATCTCAGGCCGGCGCACCTTGACGACCACTTCCTGCCCGTCT
Organism: Planctomycetota bacterium; assembly: GCA_016873215.1. Classification (GTDB taxonomy): domain Bacteria; phylum Planctomycetota; class Phycisphaerae; order Sedimentisphaerales; family Anaerohalosphaeraceae; genus Anaeroglomus. Next base: position 12,474 of record VGXU01000022.1, on the reverse strand, counting down.
TTCGTGCGAGCCCGATGCACTTGCGCAATACTGGCCGCGGCAATCGGTTCCGTGTCAAATCGCTCAAAAATATTTTCCGGATATGCCCCCAGTTGACGTTTGATTTCTTCACGGATGCGTGAATACTTTTCCGGGCTGACTTGGTCCTGCAGGAGTTCCAGTTCCGCAATAAACTCCGCCGGCAGCAAGTCCGGCCGGGTACTTAATAACTGACCCAGCTTGATAAACGTCGGCCCAAGCTCCTCCATCGCCAGACGCGCCCGCCGGGCGAGACTGGCCTTGGCAATTTCCTGCCGCGTCGCTAAAGGAATTCCCTTGGAGCCGAACCCCACATTCAAATGCCGGCCCACCTGACCCGCCAGTTCCTCAAAGCCGTACTTCATCAGCACCGTCATAATATGACGGTACCGGGCCAGCCGGACAAACGTCCGCCGAATTCCGCCAAACAGTTCCAGCAAGGTTTATTTCCCCTTCGCAGCCAGAATTTGATCCAGCTTCTGCTCAATGCGTTTGATGTCTTCTTTGGTGGCGATGGGATTGGCGGCGATGGCTTTTTTCACCTGCTCGGAAATCAGCTTTTCCATATCCGCGCGGGTCTTGTTGGCCGAATCGAGCAATTCCTTGACAAAGCCGTTCTTGTGTTCACGCTGAGCCTCGCCTTTTTTGACATATTCGTCAAAAATCTGCTCCGCCTTTTCCTTCGTCATCGACATCGCCCCAAGCCCCGCCAGAAATAACTTATCCAGTGTTTCAAACATAATCGGCTCTCCTGTTGTTGTAAGATATGACGCTTCAGCCGCAGCGGACTGTCCGCCGCGACCTTCCAAACTTATTATACCAGAATCCTATACATCTTGACACCTTTTTTCATCCTGCTTTTTACCCCCTGTTTTGACCCCGCGATTTCAGAAAATCTGCTTGCTTATCCCTGCGTTTTCATTATACTACTGTCCTTCTTTAACAGGGGTCATTTGTTTCCGAATAAGTTCATAATCAGTCTCATAAAAACCGTTTCAAGTGTATAATCGAAGGATGGCAATGATAAACATCGGTATAATCCGATGGACGATTGCGGGATATGTTTTGCTCGGTTTCGCCGCGGCATACAATGCGCACGCGACCATATCCACAGACCCGAATCAGACCATCTGTGACCCGAATATGTCACTTGTCAAATTACTCCCTTCCGTCACCGACCCGAACACCGCTGCCGTCACCAAAACCAATGCCATTACCGGCACATTGGCATTGAATTGGTTATATCAGGGAAAAACGCCTCCAACCCCCCTCGTCGGACAGAAAAAGGTATCCTTCCGCACCGAAGTCCATCCATGGCCATATTATAGTTATGGCCGCGACAGACCTTTTGCCGCCCCATTGTGTTATCGCCCGTGGAATGAGTACGATTGTGAGAATGGATACGGAGATGAATTTACCTATCCGCTCCACTATGCCGAAGTTCAGATGATATTGAACACTCAGACAACTCTCCGCTTCGGCGCTTATTTCCTCTCCGACCCCCTCTCGAAACCATAACTTATAAAGTGGGTTGTAATTCGAGAAAGATTTTGATATTATCATCGAACTGGCGGACAGAGTTGCGCAGCGAATCGTTGAATATGCAAAATCCCGGATGAATGGCCGATGGCCTTAGAAGATAACGCGGAAGAATTTTTTATAAGGGGAATGAAATGGTTGAGTATTCAATAAGTCCGACGGGTGAAAAATTCGAAATTCCTGCACAGAGCCAATACCGCGATGAATTCAATCGTATTCAGGAGCTTGTCGAAAAGGCGAGGACGGAAGGCAAAGAAATCGTCGTGGTCATGGGCGTAGGTTTTGTCGGCGCCGTGATGGCCGCCATTATCGCCGATACCGTGGATAAAAAGACCGGCAAGCCCAGCAAATTCGTCATCGGCTGCCAGCGTCCAAGTCCAAGAAGCTATTGGAAGATACCGCTTATAAACAGGGGCCAGTCGCCGGTCAAGGCCGAAGACCCGGAAGTTGACCCGATGATATCCCGCTGCGTCCTTGAGAAGAAAACACTGGCTGCAACATACAACAGCGATTGTCTGGCACTTGCGGATTGCGTCGTTATCGATGTCCAGTGCGACTACACGAAAAGTGAACTCGGCAATATGCGCACCGGCACAACCGAGATGAAGGCGCTGGAAGCGACGATGAAGGTAATCGGCGAAAAAGTCCAGCCGGACTGCCTGACGCTCATCGAGACAACCGTAGCGCCCGGAACAACGGAGTTTGTGGCCTGGCCGATAATGAAAAAAGCCTTCTCCGCCCGCGGCATAAAATCCGAACCGCTGCTTTCCCACAGTTTTGAACGGGTCATGCCGGGCAAAAACTATGTATCCTCCATTCGCGATTTCTGGCGCGTCTGTTCCGGCTGCAACGCCGAAGCAAGAGCCCGCGTGGAAAAATTCCTGCGCGAAGTTCTCAATACCGAACAATTCCCGCTGACCGTCATGGACCGCCCCATCGAATCGGAAACCACCAAGATCGTGGAAAACTCCTATCGAGCGACAACGCTGGCGTTCCTTGACGAGTGGAGCATGTTCGCCGAACGCAACGGCGTTGACCTGATAAAAGTCATCAATGCCATCCGGATGCGCCCCACTCACAGCAATATGATATTCCCCGGCCCCGGCATCGGCGGATACTGCCTCCCGAAAGACGGCGGGCTGGGCTTCTGGGCGTATAAACATATCCTCGGCTTCAGTGATGATATATTTAAAATGTCAACGATGGCCATCGACATCAACGATACGCGGGGCCTGCACGTCGCCGACTTGACACGCGACGCCCTTCGCAATATGGGAAAACAGGTCGCCGGCGCTTCCGTATTGCTCTGCGGGGCAAGCTACCGTCAGGACGTCGCCGATACCCGCTACAGCGGTTCCGAGATTGTCGTACGAAAGCTGACCGAGATGAACGCGGAAATGCGAATACACGACCCCTATCTGGACCACTGGTTCGAACTGGAAAATCAGGATACCTATCCCGCCCCCGGCCATTCATGGTCGAGATTCTTCCGAAATCAGGACGAACTGATGAATACAAAGGTTCTCAAAGACCTTCAAACGGCGATTAAGGGAGCAGATGCGGTGATATTGGCCGTTCCGCATAGCCCCTACCTGCAGCTTGACCCCGACAAGATTGTTAAATGGGCGGGTCGTCCTCTGGCCGTCATTGACTGTTTCGGCATACTTGATGATAACAGGATACGCCGGTATTTTGAACTCGGCTGTGAAGTCAAAGCCCTCGGCAGAGGCCATATCCAGCGGATTAAAGAAGAGGTCCGAAAAACCACAAAGTAAAAAATTCGGTAATCTCTAAAAGCGCGGCGGCGCAAGCCGCCTGAAAGTTATCCACAATTGGGTTCGTTTCGTTTTTTTGGGTAAGTTTTTAGCCTCCATTTCTACGTTTTTGATACTGATAACGCATATTTTGTCGTAAAAAAATTGGGTTCGTTCTGGCAATTGACGATTGATGATTGTCGATTTTCGATTGAAAAGAAAAGCAACAAAACAACACCTTCTCGCTGCGTCTTGACACTTACGGGGAAGATGTGCCACCCGAAAGTTATCCACAATTGGCTTAATGGGTTCGTTTGGGTTGAAATTGGGTTTTGAGGCATATTTGACATTCATTTTTGCTCACTTTTTGGCTTTAGATTGGCTTTTTTTAAAGCCAAGAGTCCATAGTTAAGAGTTCATAGAAGGAATCGGTGGGTCAATGACCTACCCTACAGAGCCTATATTTCAAAGAACCACAAGGGCGGAAAAACAGCCCACCATAATTACCCCGCTACTTGCATATTTGTGTCGAAAATTCGTGATTTTTGCGGGGCGTGAAAACTGTAAGTCTTTACGGAAAATAGAGTTAAAGAATTATGGAATTTTTAAAGATAGCAGGATAGTGCAATCGCAACACGTTTTATATGGATAAAACGTGTTGCGAATTAGGAATGCAGAATTTAGAATTGAGAAATCAAAGATATAAACCACGAAACGCACGAAAACTTCGACGCGGCAAGTGGGCGTTAACCCTACTTCGCCATTTTATTTCACTCTTGAGCTACGAAGAAATCGGCTTCCCGCTTCGCTGAAGCTACGCAGGACAAGACGCAGGGCAAAGTGTTGGAGGAAAGATTCAAAAATATAAGCAATGGTTTTATGAAGGTTTACGGGATAAGTGTCTGACCTTTTATTTTACATAGCTTCCCTCGACGATTTTTATTTCTTCGGGGGTCAGGCCGTAGAGGTCATAAACAAGTTTATCGATTTGGGTGTCGGTGGCGTCAATCTGTCGCTGCAGCCGCGTTTTTTCATCAGGATTCTTTATCCCCGAAAGCTTCTTATTCAACTCCAACATCTGCTCGACTAAAGATACCATCTTGTCGTGAAGGGATTTGTCAGTTTTGTTGGAAAAATCAATTGTACGAATGGGAAGAGTATCTAAATGCATTTTTTTAATCTGAGCAATGCTTCTCCTGTTAGTAATTAACCGATTTCGATAATAAAAAGAGAAGAGATTTGAATTTATAAGCCCCAGCAAGTATTTGAAGCTTATATTTGTATGATTGTCATAAAGAAAGTACAATGATTGTTCGGGGTAGATGCCCGTTGTATCATATGTTGCAATAAATGAATCTCCTGTTTTACGTAATAAGAGCTTTGGCACAGCTCCAAGCTTATTTCTATCTGTAGTTCGTCCCGTAATATTTTCCTTCTTAAAATCAAACCAAAGAGACTCTCTTGTTACATATCTTAATATAGAGCTCCCCTTTATGATCTCTACTTGATTTTTTGAAATTTTTGAGGATGTAATTTCTTTGGATTTACCTCCAAATCCAGAAGTTGACTCACAAATCTCAAACAGTCGACTTATTTTGTTATTTTTTTCTATTTTTTCGATAAGATGCATTGCCTCGGAATTATCATAGTATTTAAAAGAAAAATCCTCGGATTGTTCAAAATACGATTGAGGTGTCATCATTTGTTCAAGACCATATTCTCCAATTCTTACCTGTCGGTGTTTAACAGGATTATTTGTCTTTTCTAAAACAAAAATCATTGTATCTGCAGTTATACCTGGAAATGGGACTCGATTAACAATAGAATAAATTTGTGATTCTGTAAGCATTCTTTGCCGCAAAGAGACAAATTGCGCATTGAATCCTAGTCGATCCGGAACGATGAATGAAAACAAACCTTTATATGCCACAATATTCAAACCATGAGCAACAAAGTACTCATACATATTAGGCATATATGTATTTCCTGAATATTTTCGTATGAGGTAGTTAATTTCACTCTTGCTGGAAGTGTCCGTGCCAAATTTTCCAGTTAAAGATATCCACGGCGGATTGCCGATAACACAATCGAAGCCGCCGGTTTTGCCTGCAAAAATTTCCGCAAATTCTTTTTGCCAGTCGAAGGCGTTTATTTTTCTTTGCTGTTCATCGTCAAAAAGGGTTAGCTGCTGATTTTGATAAAAATCCGGCCCAATCAGTGAATTGCCGCACTTGATATTATTGCCCAAGTCCGGCAAAGCCCGCTCGTGAAACAGTCTCAAGCTCTCCTGCGTCTCATTTTCAAGCACCTTTAACAAAAGGGAAAGTTTCGTTACCTCCACCGCCTGCGAATCAATATCGACGCCGTAGATATTATTTAAGAGAATCCTTTTCTTTTCCTCAATTGTCAAAAACCACTGTTTGCCCTTACCCTGATATATCGCCTTTTTATGTTTGGCGGGTTCTTTGGCGTAATAATCACGGTGAAAATCCAAAAGATACTGATACGCCCCGATTAAAAACGAACCGGAACCGCAGGCCGGGTCTAAAATCTTTAATTTTTCGATTTGTCTAGGTGTTTTGCCTTCGCAAAGTTTGCCGACCGTATTTTTCACAATGTAATCGACAATATACGAGGGCGTATAATAAACCCCGCCCGCCTTTTTAACCTCTGGCTTTTCCTCGACCTTTGCCTGATGCGACGCGGTCAGGCGGATGACCTTGCCCAAAAACTGCTCATAGACATTGCCGAGGATTTCGGCCGGCATAATGGAAAATTCATAAGGGCACGGATAGTACAAATCTTTGATGATTTTCTTGAGGACATCATCATCGACTTTCAGATTTGCCGACAGTTCGTCCGGCGATTCCGGCCGATCTTTTTCCTTATGAAAATGGAAAATGCCAGAATTATATCGTTCATCGGATTTCTCAAAGAGTTCAAAAAGCCGCGGATATACTCTTGAGCCGTTAATCAGCCCGAGGAGTTGGTCGCTTCGCTCTATGCCTCTGTCTTCGCATATCCTCAAAAATAAAATCCGGTCGATGGTTTTTTGCACCGCGAAATTAAGGTCATAAACGGACAGTCTGCCGTTGCGAATCGCAATATTTTTTGCCAGTTCGTTTCGCCATCCTTCGATCTCGGCCAGAAACTCTTTATCGACCGTGGTTGTGCCTCTTTTTGTTGTCTTTTCAGATGCGTAGGTATCGAACAATCCTTTAAGCACCGCATCTTTGCCGAATATATTCGCGATTTGCTCCCACTTGTCGGCATACTCTTTATACGTACAAAAGAAAATCCTTGCCGTTGAGGGCTTGTCGCTGACATTCGGCCTGACCTGGCAGTCATACACCGCAAATTCTTCAAAGTCTGTCAATATCGACAGCGGCAGCTTTGCCGACCATGCGTATCTGCGGAGCTGATAGGCGGGGCTGACGTCTGATTTTATGTCAACAGACGGTTTTTTTGCCTCAACGAAAAACTTTTTCGTTCCCCCGACGCGAAAGCAGTAATCGGGTGCTTTTGTTGACCCGCCGACTTTGATCGCGTCTTCGTGAATCACATCACTGTACGCCAAAGCGATTCCCGCCTTGTTTTGCATATCCCAGCCGAGCGCTTCGAAGAATGGGTTGATGAATTGCTGCCGGACTTGTGCTTCGTTGTAGTTTTGTTTTTTGAAATTGTCGATATTCCTGTCGAATGTCTCGACAAGCTGCAAAATTAGTTGGGGCGTATTGGACATTTAACTTTTTCCCTCAGATTTTAAAATCAGCGTCAGCCCATGTTAATCAGTGTCTATTTTCTACCAAACATATCTTCTTGTCAACCTATTTACCGACACCTTCTTCACCGCATTCCCGGCCAGCAGCAGCATTTGTTTGGCGATGCTCTTGAAAATCCGCGGCAGAGAAAATCGCAGCGGCGTCAACTGCGCCCGCTGAAAATCCTTCCGAACAACCGGCCCAAAATCATCACCCCTAATCTCAATTTCATCCCACCGACTTTGCCCAAACCCCATCTTTTCGGCCGTCCGCACCATCGGCAATTCCCCCGCCTCTATCCCAATCAGCCTGCCGCATACCACCTCGCACGCTATCGGCTCCGTCCCCGCAATCAAAAACCCCAACGGATACGGCTGCCCGCGTATCGGCCCCTGCCCCTGCATCGCCACAATCCCGTCAATCAAATTCAGCGACGGCGACAGCTTTTTATAAATCTCAATCAGCAGCCGGCAAAATCGCCGTTCGCTTTTGCCGCGGGCGAAATGCCAATACGGCTTCTCCTTGCCCACCACGCAGCCAAACATATTTTTCACCGCAAACGTCGCTACAAGCTGCTGATGAGCCTTGAATTTGGGCAGGTTGATAATCGCATCGGCTTCCAGCGCGTACCGACTCAGGCGAACCCTCGCGCCGTCAATATTGCACACGACCGGCCGGTTCAACTGCACAATTTCGACCCCCATTTTTTCCAGCGGCTCAATCGCCCCCATCGCCGCAAGACATCCCCGAATATTCCCCCACGCCGGCGAATCCCCAACCATCGGTTTCGCACCACGGTCTTTGACCGCCTGCGCCATCGCAATAATAACCTCTCGATGCGTCTGAGCGGGCTGCTCCGTCGGCGCAGGCACGATAAGATTTGGCTTGATTAGGATTTTTTGGCCGGGCCCAATGAATTTTTCCGCCCCGCCCAGCAGTTCCAGACACCGTTCGACCTGGCACCGAACCCGCCCCGGCTCATAATCCGGACACCGGCACACCGCCACCACCGACTTTCCCGCACCGGCCGAGGTCATTACTGCTGCGTCCCGAAAAAAATAATGACATACAATCGCATGGTGTCCTTTTTGCCGTCCGCCCCAAACAGCATCTTGTCGAGCGTCGTCTGTGTCGTCAGACGCGTCGGCGCCAAAACCACAAAATCCCCCTCCCGCATCAGCAGTTCAACCCGCCCCCGCTCAAAAATTGTGTCATATTCCTTCTGTCCCGCCGCCAGCCGGATATTACTCCCTCCCAGAGACATATATACCGGCATCATGGCTGCTCCGATAACATCCCTGCGTATGGTCAGTGTCGGTGTAATCAGCCACCCGATTTGCCCCGGCAAAAACATCTTGCCGACCGTATGATCCTCGTAATTCGTGGAAAAGATATGTCGCTCAACGGAAAATGCGGCCGTTGAAAACAATTCGTCGGCCTTGTCTATTGTCATCAAATCGCTCCGCATCGTACGCTGGGCCTCCAGAAACCGCAGTTGCGATGTCAGTTTGTCCCCCGCTTCGCTGCTGCCGCGAAAAAGACTCAGGCCGTTTGTTGAAAAATACGTCTTGTCCCGGAACCTCACCTCCGCCTGTCCAAAAGATGCCAACGCCGGGGCGATATCCTTGACCCTCCCGGCGGGCACCTCAAACGTGACAATCTCAAAAATAATCCGCGTCTGGAATTGATAAGAATTGCTCGGCTTGAGGTCCTGCACGGTTAATCTCTTCTGCGGCGGCGGCACAATTGTACTTCGCGCAGACCGCTTTCCGCAGCCGACGCAAAAAGACAAACTCAGACACAGCCATAATATAATTTTTCGCATGGAAAAACATTGTAGCCGCCGCGAGAAATATGTCAACGCGGCAATAGCGGATTGAAACCCCTCGACAATTTATACGCGCAGATGGGGGGACTCGCAAAATTCCACGGCAATGGCATTGGCGGAGGAACCGGCGGACTGCAGCGCCGCTTCGGATTGATGAATGCGCAACACACGGGCATAGCCGGAAAAACTGCCTCCGTACTCCAGCAGACCCTCCGTCGGCGGAACCGTCACCTCCACACTCACCAGTTCGCCGTCTTTGAGCTGCGGACTGGCAACCTCAACGAGCATTCCGCCCGGACTGACATTGACAGTATTGCCGGAGTAAAATCGGCCATCGCTAAGCCCCACTTTCTGGCAAAGCACCGAAAATTTCACCGGCAGCCTTTTGTGCCTTCTTCTGTCTGATTCTGATTCCATAATGGTTGCCTCCATGCAACGAAGCTATACTTGATATTCTACACCGGAAATATGGGAGCAAAACTTATTCCATCGCATACAGAAAATAATCGATTTCCGGAGACATATATAACTACTTGATATATATTAACTTATAAAATAAATAAATCGCCGCTTAAAAATCTCCCGCCGCCATTTTACTAAATACGATGACGGCCATAAACATGTTATTATCTTTATTATCGACGATTTCTCTCATAATCATACACAAAATCACCCATAAAAATAACTATATTACTATATTTTTACAGGACTTATATGAAATCCGAAACTGTAGATTTTGTTCCGATTGACAAATCGTTGTTTTTTTTCATCATCAATGTTGACTTTTTACGCTAAAATTGGTTATATTTTCTATTATGGTAGATAAAGCTCTCACAAAAGAAGACTCTGCGATAAAAAAAACAACAGAATCGCAGACGCGTGACTCTGATAGTGAAACGATTGACCTGTATCTTTTATTTCATTCTATCTCCGAATCCCTTGGCGTCGGCCTGATTATCTTTGACCGCAACCTCGAAATCCGGCACTCCACCGCCTTGGCCGGACTTTTACTTGAACTGAATACGCGAATCGACCAGAGTCTGGCCTGCGCCGTCGATTCAAAGACGGACTGGAAAATGCTCCTCGAAAGAGCAATGGAAAACGGAGAAATCTCAAGATTTGAAGCCGTTCGAGCCGTGAACAAAGGAAAAAATCGACTTCTTAATCTGACCTGTATCCCGATTCGCACCCCCGAAGGGGCGGTTTCCTGCGGTATGATTATCCTGGAAGACATCACCGAAAAAATCGGCAGAGAAAATGAACTGTCGCACTCGGAACGGCTCGTCACGATGGGCAAGGTCGCCGGTAAAGTCGCCCACGAGCTGAATAATCCGATGGACGGCATCTTGCGATATCTGAATCTGGCCATGCGAATTCTTGAACACGGTGACATCGACAAGGCCCAGGAATACCTGCGGCAAAGCCGGACGGGCCTGATGCGAATGGTGCATATTCTAAGCGAGCTGCTGGAATTTTCACGCAGTTCCAGTCAGGCGATGGAGCCGGCGCCGCTGGACAAAATCGTTCAGGATGCACTGGCGGCATCAACCTCGGCTCTGAGCGGGATTGAGGTACAAATCCTGAGAAAATATGAAGGACAGACAATTCAGATGCGTAACGACAGCCTGTTCCAGGTCTTTTGCAACCTGATTAAAAACGCCTGCGATGCCATGCAGGGTCAGGGCAAACTCACCGTCACCATTGAACGAATAGATACTGACTGGCAAATCTCTTTCCTGGATACAGGGCCGGGAATCCCGCTTGAATCAAGGAGTCTGATTTTCCAGCCGTTCTTTACCACAAAAACCGGCAGTAAAGGCGTCGGACTTGGACTGGCCATCTGCAAAGACCTCCTCGAAAAACACAAGGGAACCATCTCCGTGCAATGCCCCGACGAGGGCGGAAGTCTGTTTATTGTCCGGCTTCCCGCTTCCGCAGGCATTACGATAAATTCAAAATAAGGTAAAATCGCTATGCACAAAGGCACTATTCTGGTCGTTGACGATGACAGCATTATCCTTGATTCGTTATGCGAATTTCTCCGGGTTGAAGGCTATTTCGCCTCGCCAAGCCGAACACTGGCTCAGGCAAAACAAAAACTCCAGGAACAAAGCTTTGCCCTGGTTATCTCCGATGTGAACCTGCCCGACGGAGACGGTTTCGAGCTTTTATCGTTTGCCAGGCAAAACCACCCCGGCACAGTGGTCGTCTTAATCACCGGCTACGGCACTATCGAAAGCGCCGTCGAAGCAATCAAAAACGGAGCCTACGACTACCTGACCAAGCCGATTGTCGATGACGACCTCCGGCTGACCGTCGAGCGCGCCGTTCGACAGCAAAGCCTGATGAACGAAAATCAGCAGCTCCGCGACCAGTTGCAGAATCGCTATCGACTCGAAAACGTCATCAGCCAGGATTATAAAATGTCACGCATCTTCGAGCTCATTGAAGCTGTGGCCGACAGCCGGACCACCATTTTAATGACCGGCCCCAGCGGCACGGGAAAAAGTCTTCTGGCCCGCGCAATCCACTACCGCTCCGGCCGACGCGAAAAACCGTTCGTCGAAGTCAGTTGCGGAGCGCTTCCCGAAACATTGCTCGAAAGCGAATTGTTCGGCCATACCAAAGGATCCTTCACCGGCGCCATCCGCGACAAAGAAGGCAAGTTTTCCTCCGCCGACGGCGGAACGATTTTTCTCGATGAAATTTCCAGCGCATCACCCGCCATGCAGGTCAAACTGCTCCGCGTTCTGCAGGAACGCCAGTTCGAACCCGTCGGCAGCAACCGCACGCAAAGCGTCGATACGCGGGTGATTCTGGCAACCAATACCGACCTTGCCGCCGAAGTCAAAGCCGGACGATTCCGCGAGGATTTGTATTATCGCGTCAACGTCGTCACAGTGAACATCCCCCCGCTGGCGGAACGGCCGGTGGACATCCCGCTGTTGTGCAATCATTTTCTGGGCTATTTCAGCCGAACGCATAACAAGACCCGGCTGGGCATCACCGAAAAAGCGATGGAATGTCTCCAGCGGTACATCTGGCCCGGCAACGTCCGCGAACTGGAAAATGTCATCGAACGTGCGGTGCTGCTCAGTAAAAACGCTTATATTGACATCGACGACCTCCCCCCGACGGTCGTGCAGAATTGCTCCCAGCAGCAGGCCAAAAGTTATCCCGCCGCCAGCCTCAAAAAATCCCTCGAAGGCCCCGAACGGACCGTCCTGCGAAACGCGCTGGAAGCCAACCACTGGAACCGGCAGGAAACCGCAAAAGCACTCAAGATCAATCGTACTACCTTATACAAAAAAATGAAACGCTACGGCCTCGAAGAAGAAGCCGCCCAAATGGGACTGTGACCGATAAGGAGAAATGGAGTGAAAAAAGTTGCTGTAATTATTTGTGCCGCCGGGGCGGGATTGCGCTTCGGCGGAGACAGGAAAAAACCGTTTGTGGAGCTTGGCAAACGCGCGGCGTTTCTGCGCAGCGTCGAAATCTTCTCCACGCGAAAAGAAGTGTCGCAAATCATTCTATGTATCGCCCCCGAAGATGACGAAGGTGTCCGCCTCAAATG
>VGXU01000021.1 GCA_016873215.1 Planctomycetota bacterium | reverse complement strand
CCCCATACCTGTATATCTACATACCTTTTGTCTCTTGCCTTCTCCCTTTTTTCTCTCTGTGTAAATCTGCGTCAATCTGTGGTTTATGTTATTTCAACACAATTGCGATTGCACTATCCTGCTATTCCTAAAAATCCCATAAATTCTTAACTCGTTTCGCCATAAAGACTTACGGCTTTCCCGCTCCCCAAAAATCACGAATTTTCGACACCGCCACGCAATTCCAGCCCATATAGGAGACGCTTATTTTGCGCCTCAGAAAGGAGTATGACGTGTCATAGTAATTTTATAATTCAGCCCGGCCGCAGGCCGACAATATTTTTGCCTTTTTACTTTTACCTTTTGCCTTTGCAAGGCATCTCGCGGATGCCGCGCGCATCCACTGCAAAGAGGGGTCAAAAAACTGCTCCTAAAAACCCAATATAAACCCATTTATAACCCAAATATGAAAAAACCAATGACTGCAAAATCCGTTAAACTCATCATGGCAAACCACTTGCAACCCGCGAACTCGCGCAGCAAAACTGTGCATCTTGCCCGTCGTTCCGAACCCCTTGCGGGTGAGGAATCCGCTTATTTCAGCCGTCGGCCCTGCCGACTCCTTAATTTTGATTTTTGCACTTTGATTTTTGATATCCAAAAAATGGTTCACCATCATTTTTTGGAAAAACAAACCCATTTCAAAAATCGATAACTTATTACAAAGAAAGGACTAGTCTCAAAAACGCAAAATCAAAGCAAACCCAAACAAACCCATTAAGCCAATTACAGTACGGCGCGATAGCCCTGGCCGTGGATGGTTTTGACGAAATTGCGGGCCTTGCCGAGCTTTTTACGCAGCGCGGCGACGTGGACATCGACGACGCGTTCGCTGCCGCCGGCGTCGGGTGAGTTTTGCAGGGTCTTGCCGAGTTCGTCGCGGGATAATACCGTCCCATTGGCATTGATGAGGGCCATGAGGATGGCGAATTCGGCGCCGGTGAGTTCGACGGGCTGGCCTTCGACGAAGACCTGCCGGGCGGCGGGAAAAATGCGGACGAGGCCGGAGGAGATAACCTGTTTGACGTCTTTGGACTGCGGGTAGGCCCTGCGGAGTACGGCTTCCATACGGGCGAGGAGGACCTTGATGCTGAAGGGCTTTGTGATGTAGTCGTCTGCGCCGACGCTGAGGCCGACGATGATATCGGTTTCGCTGTCCTTGGCGGTCAGCAGAATAACGGGGATGTCAGCGGTTTCGGCGTCGTTTTTGAGCCGTGTGGTGAGGCGGACGCCGGAGATATCGGGCAGAAGGATGTCGAGCAGGATGAGGTCGGGCTTCTGGAGCCTGATTGCGCTGATGGCCTCGGCGGCGTTGAGGGCGGTCCGGACCTGGTAGCCTTCCGGCGACAGGCTCATCGTGAGCAGGTCGAGCAGGTCTTTCTGGTCATCGACGATAAGGATTTTAGCGTTCATATTGCCTTCATAAAAAGCGTTTTTATTGGCCTCTGTAATGTATTATCGGCTTTTTTGGGCAAAGGGTTCACAGAAAAGTGGGCATTGCCCACGTAAAATTGACGATTTTCGATTGACGATTGATGATTGAGATTTGGAATGGAAGGGATTCTTCTCCTTCGACAGGCTCAGGGTTAAAAGCTGCCGACGGGAGTTTATTCGACCGTTGAATCGTTCTGTGTGACGGCCCACTGGATTTTTTTGGCGTCGCTTTGGGCGATACCCGCCAGAACGGGACGTATGTTTTCAAACGCGACCTGCTTATCGCATCGAAGGCAAACCGTCTTTTCCTGTCCCGCCTGGTGTGTACGGCTGTCAATCGCCGAGACAATCATCTTTTCCAGCAGCGCCGGCTCATCGCCAGGCAGAATATCCGCCCCTGCCGCATAACAAATTTTGCCGTCCTTTTGCATCACGGTAATCGTCATCCATGACCCGGCCTGCGAAGCCGAAGCGTCCGCATTGACAATTTTATCCGGCACCTGGACTTCAAACAGCTCGGCGGCGCAAAATTGAAAAACCAGCATAAAAAAGATAATCAGCAATGACACCACGTCGATCAGCGGCGTCATATCGAAACCTACGGTTTCCTGCCTCGAAAGAAAAATCTTCATTTTTTCACCGGGACTTCCATGCGTCCGGGAACCTGCAATAGGTTTGGCCGCGGTTTGACCGGACGCGAAATCGTCGCTTCCGTCATTTTTTGAGCGACCGCTTGCGTCGGCCCGACCCGCTCTTTTACGACAGGAGCGCCGGTTTCGCCGGCCGTCCGCAGTTCTCCCAGCCGTTCCAGCAGCGTTTCGACCTCCACCGCCGCTTCGGCCGTCAAACTTTCGATTCGGGTACGGAATACTCCATGGACAAAGAGGCACGGTATCGCAATCAGCAGCCCCCAGAACGTCGTCACCAGGGCCACGGAAATAGCGGACGCCAGTTGAGCCGGCCGGGGCTGCCCCGCAGCAATTCCCAGTTGATTAAACGCGTCAATCATTCCGCAAACCGTGCCGAACAGACCCACCATCGGGGCAACGGCGCCAAGCAGATTGCACCATTCATTCTTCCGCAGCAGCTTCATGCCCTGCTCCTGCAGACTTTCAGCGGCGATTTGACTCATCAGCGAAATCGACGGCGTCATCTTTCGCGTCTTTTCAAATACGGCACATATCGCCCGGCTGACAAAATCCGGCTTCTTCCCAAAACGCGCCGGGATGGTTTCAACGCCGTGCCGCGCCGCCGCCATCGCGATTTCCAAACCAATGTTGGCCGGCAGAAGCTTTTTACGCCGAATCGTAATACTCAGCTCCGCAATAAAATAAACCGCGATCACAGACATCGGCAGCAAAATAAACCAGACAATCGGTCCGCCGGACACGAAATACTGCGCAAAATACGTCTGCGATAGTTCGTCCCATCTGATTGCGGCTGTGTAATCCATAAATGCAATTCCTTTTCGTGAGTCGTTATTCTACATGGATAAATTGCCCGCCGGTCGCCTCGGCGATGGTCTGGAGTATTTTTTCATCCTGCAGCTGCGTCCAAAGTCCTATCGTATGAATCACCGTCGATGGGGCATTTCGGTTCCGCAACCGCTGAATATCCCGGCAAAAACTCTGCTGGGAACATTCTTCCAAATCAAACCCGTCGGTCAGAAAATAAATCAACTGCACCGGCCTGCCGATGCCGTCGCGGATTTTCATCGCCCGCTCCAGCGCCTGCCGGGCGTTGGTTCGGCCTTCCAGATGAATATGGTCAATCATCGTAAACGCCTTCGCTTTGGCATATCCGGACGCCAGGACAGCCCTGCCCTCGCCGTTTTCAAGCAGCTTGTCGCCATCCATAAAGAAAATCAGATAAAAGGACTGTGTATCCCGCAGCGACGCAATGCATTCTTTCAACTGCCGCCCGATCAGTTCCCGCCGTCCGTACATACTGCCCGAACAGTCCACCACAAAACAAACCGTCGCCGCCGCCGTTTCCTGACCGAAAAATTCCGCCCCGGATACGGCCGCCGTTTCCGTCGAGGAAACCGGCACTGTTTCCTTGACAGGCGCAACGACCGGCTGCGATTGCGGCTGCGGCTGAACTGGAATTTCTTCCGCAACGGGGGGATCAACAACCTGCGGGATTTCTTCTGTCGGCTTGACCTCCTGAACAACCGGCTTGTCTTCCGTCTTCACTTCGGGTTTCGGAGTGATGAGGGGTTCCTCAATATGCCGTTCCATCGTCTGGACACTTACCGCCCCGAGGGTGGGTTTTGATTCGGCGGGAGCGCTGATATGAACAGACACAAATCCCCCCAGCAGCGCCAGATGTACCGCAACTGAAGCCCCGACGGCCGACAGACAAATTTTTCCCCTCCGTGCAATCATCGATTTCCCTATCCGCCTCTGGCGGATTTTACATTTTTTCTTTTGCCTTTTATTCGACAACGAGAACCTCAGACACGCCCGGCTCCATCAGGTCATAGACCTCAACCACATCGCCGTTAAACAGCCGGATACACCCGCGTGAAGCCCGCGTCCCGATGGTTTCCGGATCCTTGGTCCCATGTATCGCAAAACCTGTTCGTCCCTTGGCGGCGCCTTCCAGACCTTCCAGCGCTATCCATCGCGAACCCAGCGGATAATCCGGGTCATTGCCGTGATAGATTCTGCCTGTATCAGGGTCCGTCCATGTGGGCTTGACAAGTTTTCCGCCCGCCGACGCACGCCATTTCCCGGTAGGCGTCTCGTGCTCCACCCGTCCCAGACCCACTTTATACTGCCGGACAAACATCCCCTGCAGATACAAATCGAGGGTGAATTTGTTTTTACTGATGACAGCGCTGAACGGCCCGTGAACAACCTTAATCGCCTGCCCGGCCTGCAATCGCTCCGGGTTGATGATGCCGTTGATTTTCTCGATACATTCGTGAGGCACTTTATATCGCCGGGCCAGAATCGCCAGCACTTCCCCCGACTGCACCGTATGCAGTTCCGTCAGCGTATCGCCGGGATAAACCGTTTTACCGAACAGCCACTGATTCGCCAGTTCGGAAAGACGCTTCTTGACTTCTCCGCCAACGGTATCGCCCAACTTCATATCCAGCGCACGATTGAATTGGTCGCGCGCGGCGATGATTCGCCCGGCGGTCATATCCGCCACCGCCTGTTTGACGACCGCCGCTGCTTCGGGGCTGGTATTATCCACGACAATAGTCTGATTGGGTTCAGGAGCGGCTTGCACGGCAGGCGACGGCGTCAATGGCTGGGCCATTTGTTCCGTTGGCACGGGTGTCGCGGCGGGTTGAGTCTGCTCAACCGCCGCCGGTGCGGCCGTACTTTCCGTCATCGTGGTGTTGTTCTCTAATGCCGCTTCATCTCCCGGCGCCGACTTATGGCGATACCGGTTCAGCACAACAAGACCGACAATCACAACCGCCAGACCCAGCAAGATCCATCGTGTCCGGCTGGTTCCTTTTTGACTTTCGTGATACGGTCGATACTGGAATTTCATAACGAAATCCTCCATGACCTTCATATTAATTTATCCGCACCGGATAATACCCGTCTCGCACACTATCGCTTCTATCGGAATATCACCGCTGTCGCACGGTATTGCATCTACTATTTGTTCAGAAAATGCCACGGCCCATTTCATCGCACGCAGCCCCGGCGAAACAAAAAATCGGTCATAATACGCTCCGCCTCGACCCAGCCGGTTGCCCTGACGGTCAAAACCAAGCCCCGGCGTAATCACTAAATCAATATCATCGTATGGCACAGGCTCGCCCGTCGTTGGATTTCGCAGGCCCATCTTGTCAACGCCAAGTCCCGTATCTAATGAACGAATTTCCACCGGAATCATCCGCCGCTGTTCCCATAAAACTTTCGGCACAACAACCGTCTTGCCTCGCTGCCACGCATCCAGCAAAATCGGCGTTGTATCGACCTCGCCCGGCATCGATAAAAACGCCATCACCACCGACGCTTTTTTATAGTCGCCCGCGTCCAGCAGATGGCCGCAGATTTGCCGGCTTTTTTGCCGTCGGATTTCCTCCGGCATGCGGGCCAGAATCTGCCGTAAATCCTTTCGCAACTGCGCTTTATCCATAATATCAATGGCCCGCTTTTTGGGCCGGTCTTCTATTTCGTTTTCTGCTGCATCTGTTCTACCTGATTTCGTAGTTTTTGTAAATACTCCGCAATTAATTTTTCCCGCCCAATCTGCTTAGGCTGATAATATTCCCGCGTCAGCTTCTGTCCCACGTAATCCTGCGGAATATATCCCGTCGGGCTGTTGTGCGGATATTGATAACCAATACCATGGCCAAGCTTTGCGGCGGATTTATAATGCGAATCGCGCAGATGCGGCGGCACAGAAATCGTCCGGCCCGACTGCACATCGGCTACCGCGTTCCAGATGGCATTGGCACATGCGTTGGATTTCGGCGCACAGGCGATATAAATCGCCGCCTGTGCCAGCGCTAATTGCGCCTCCGGGAATCCCACAAATTCCGCGATTTGCATCGCCGAGGCCGCCAATATCGTCGCCGTCGGGTCGGCGTTGCCCACGTCCTCCGTCGCACAGACCACAATTCGCCGGGCAATAAACCGCAAATCCTCGCCGCCCGCTATCATCCGCGCCAGCCAATACACCGTCGCGTCCGGGTCCGAACCCCGCATGGACTTTTGCAGCGCGCTGGCCAAATCATAATGCGTATCGCCCGTCCCGTCATACTCAAGGGCCTTGCACTGGATGGATTCCTTTGCGTCATCGAGAGTGATGAAAATCTCGGCGCCTTTTTTCGTATGCTTCTGTTTGGAAAACACCGCCACTTCCAGCGCCGTGAGGGCCTTGCGGGCATCGCCGTCACATAACTGCGCCAGAAAATCTTCCGCGTCCGTGTTGACTTTTAATTTCAGCTTGCCCATCCCGTTTTGCTCATCCGCAACCGCCCGCTTCAAAATCACCTTGATATGCTCCGAGGTCAGCGGCTCAAACGTGAACACCGTGCTGCGGCTGATAAGCGGCGAATTGATACTGAAAAACGGATTTTCCGTCGTCGCGCCGATCAGCGTCACGACGCCATTTTCCACGTCATCCAAAAGCACATCCTGCTGGGCACGGTTAAACCGATGGATTTCATCAATGAACAGCACCGTCCGCCGGCCTGAAGAAAGCAGCCGGTCTTTGGCGTTATCAAGCACCTGACGAAGTTCTTTGACGCCCGCCGCAGGCGCGCTGATGGATTCAAACACGGCGTTGGTATGATTGGCGATGACTTTGGCCAAGGTCGTCTTGCCGCTGCCCGGCGGGCCGTAAAAAATCAAACTGCTGATGGCCCCGCCTTCGAGCATCCGGCGGAGAAGTTTCCCTTCGCCCGCGAAATGCTCCTGCCCGACGAATTCGCCGATAACTTTGGGCCGCATCCGCACCGCCAGCGGCGCAAAACCCGAAAGGGTTTTATCCTCTGTTGACTGAAACAACGATTTATCACCTTTGGCCGACATCAACAGCCATTATACCCTTATGCGGCTCCTCATTCCACAGTTTTTGCTATTTAGCCCCCCGGCTGTGAAATAGCAGATTACTTTGTGAAACAAGAAGACCGTCACTCCAAATCCCGACCGGCCACTTTGAGTTTTCAAATTCCCGCATGACTTTGTCCACGGTCTTGTCCTCTGTAATAATCCTGGTGGTATATGTGATAAACTAAACCGGGACCTCCTATATACCATTGACCGGCGACGCTGCTGAGCAACATTATGGCCATTATACAGCGCCCCCTATTAAGTCTATCCCTTTCCAACTTTTCTCTGAGCTTCGGAGGCGGAATCAGGCCCATCACACTCGACTTGTCAACCCGTAACGCAACCCAAACATCAGGCGATAATGGAGGATTTATTGTTTGAAATATGGTTTAAAGCCGCTACAATTCGGTTCATTAATCACGACATAATAAAAGTTGTACAAGACGTTAAAAGCTGATACCATCTATCTTCTATTATGTGGAGTTTTTCAAGCTATGAAACGCGCTATTATCACTGGCGTTACCGGCCAAGATGGTTCTTATCTGGCCGAACTGCTGCTGAAAAAAGGCTATGAGGTCTATGGAATTATTCGCCGCAGCTCATCATTCAATACCAGCCGAATCGACCATCTCTATCAGGACCCGCATAATCAGCCGAAACTCAGGCTCATCTACGGCGACTTGACCGACGGCGGCAACCTTTCCTCTGTTTTGAATGATACCCAGCCGGATGAGGTCTATAACCTCGCCGCTCAGAGTCATGTTCGTGTCAGTTTTGACCAGCCCATCTATACCGCCAATACCGATGCGCTGGGCACCCTGCGGCTGCTGGAAGCATTGCGAATGATGAAAAAACCGCCGCGGTTCTACCAGGCCTCCAGTTCCGAGATGTACGGCAAGGTCGTCGAAACCCCGCAGACAGAAAGAACACCGTTTTGTCCCCGCAGTCCATACGCCTGCGCCAAAGTCTATAGCCACTGGCAGACAGTCAATTATCGCGAGGCCTACGGACTGTTTGCCTGCAACGGCATTTTATTCAACCACGAATCGCCCCGCCGCGGCGAGACTTTTGTCACCCGCAAGATCACCCGCGCGGCAACACGGATTAAAGAGGGCCTTCAGGACAAACTTTATCTTGGCAATCTCGAAGCCAAACGCGACTGGGGCTACGCGGGCGATTATGTGGAAGCGATGCAACTGATGCTCCAGCAGGACAAACCCGATGATTATGTTATCGCCACCGGCCAGACGTATTCTGTACGCCAGTTTCTCGATGAAGTGTTCGGCTATCTGGACCTCGACTGGCACAACTATGTCGTGATTGACCCCAAATACTTCCGCCCAACGGAGGTGGATTTGCTGCAAGGCGATGCATCCAAAGCCAGAAAAGTCCTCGGCTGGAAGCCAACCGTCGATTTTAAACAATTGGCCAGAATGATGACGGATGCCGACCGGAATATCGCCAGAAACGAACGCCTTGTTAAAGAACACAACAAATAAAACTGAGTATGCTCAGATTGGCAGGAGATTATGATTGACGGAATTACGAGAATATAAGGAATGGAGATCAAGATGGCAGATACCATCGTAATAGCCAGTGGTTACTTTGACCCGATTCATAAGGGGCATATAGAATATTTGGAAAGGTCGAAAAAGCTGGGCGATCGTCTTGTTGTTATTGTGAACAATGACAAACAAACGATGGCCAAAAAAGATTTTGTTTTTATGAAATGCAATGAGCGAATGCAAATCATCCGCAAGTTAGCCTTTGTCGATGACGTAATAAAATCCATAGACGATGACCGCAGTGTGTGTAAAACAATCCTCGCAATTACAAAGACATACAAAGGGTGTAAATTTATTTTCGCAAAAGGCGGCGACAGGATACTATCCAATATCCCCGAAGTCGATGTCTGCAAGAAGAACAAGGTGTCTATCGTGGATGGCTTAGGCAAAAAAATTCAATCTTCCTCCAAATTATTGGGGTGTGCTGATAAAAAAGCTGAAAAGCCATGGGGGAATTTCAGTACATTTGTTGAAAATAAAAAAGTTACGGTGAAAATCCTGACTTTAAATAAAGGCGAAGAAACATCTCTTCAGAGCCATAATCACAGAGAAGAACACTGGTATGTTCTTGACGGCAGTGTAAGAATCCAAGTGGGACATTCTGCGAAAACCCGGATTTATAGAAAAGGTGATTCTATCATTATACCCAAAAAAGCACTTCATAGAGTCACTGCTATCAGTAATGGACGCATCCTTACAATATCTTATGGAAAGTTTAGCGCAGATGATGCCATGCGCCGGGAGGCCAAGTATGGGCGGCTTCCCAATCCGCAGAAATGATACCCGTTATGTATATGGATAGACATGCAAAGATTCTTGTGGCCGGACATACCGGCCTGGTGGGTTCTGCAATCACCCGACAGCTCAAATCGCAGGATTATGACAATCTTCTCTTGATCGACTTTCGGGATATGGATTTAACAAATCAGAAGCAGACGCAGATGTTTTTTGACAAAAATAAACCGGAATATGTCTTTCTGGCAGCAGCAAAAGTGGGCGGAATTGTCGCCAACAATACTTACCCGGCGCAGTTTTATTATGAAAACGTGATGATCCAGAGCAATGTAATCCATTGTTCCTATTTGAATGGAGTGAAGCGATTACTGTTCCTCGGGTCATCCTGTATCTATCCAAAGTCGGCGCCGCAGCCGATGAAAGAAGAACATCTGCTGACCGGCCCACTGGAACCGACCAATCGGCCGTATGCTTTGGCCAAAATCGGCGGTATCGAACAGTGCTGGGCATATAATCGTCAATACGGCACAAAATATATCGCCGCCATGCCGACTAATCTGTATGGGCCGGGAGATAATTATAACCTGCAGAATTCGCATGTCATGCCGGCGATGATTCGCAAAATGCACGAAGCCAAAGAACGGTCGGATAAGACCGTGACTTTATGGGGGACAGGCAGTCCGTATCGTGAATTCCTGTATAATCAGGATTTAGCGGCGGCTTGTGTTTACTTGCTGAATAAGGAAGAAGCAATATTTAATACATTGATCTATTGTCCGGACCAGCCGCCGCTGGTGAACATCGGATATGGTCAGGATATTACCATCAAGGAACTGGCGAAGACCGTTGCTGGCGTTGTCGGATTTAAAGGCCGACTCATCTGGGACAGCAGCAAACCCGATGGAATGCCGCGAAAACTCCTGGATAGTTCGCGTATTTTCGCGATGGGCTGGCGTCCGACAGTAAAACTGGAGGAGGGCATCAGGCTGGCCTATCAGGATTATCTGGCTCGTAAAGATACCTTCAAGGACTAAAGGCAGCATAACGACGTTCATCGGCCAATTCAAATACTTTTAATATCTTATCCAGCGCATCGTATGGATAGGCACCTATATCGACAGTAAATCGGCCATCAGCATTGTCTTGTGAACCAACCTGGCCATCGGCAAATAAAATATTACTGATTTTCCGGTCATGACTCGTTCGCGTCACAACCTGAAAGGAAGCCAGCGACGGATGCGCCAGAAACTGGACGTCCATTACAAGGGCGGTAATGGAACGCCCGTTGCGATTTTTTCCCAGACGGCTCAGTTGGATATGAAACGTTTCCGGAGTCCCTGACAGCAGTGCCACAGAGGCATGACGGTAATAATAGTCTCCTTGTGCCTGTTTTAGCCCTACGCGAACCAGTTGCACCTCAGCGTCCGACGGCTGGTCGGCGCCGGGGCAAAAAAGAACTTTTGGCTGCTCGGCCAGGTAATTCTGCAATAACAGCCCCAGTCCGACAGGCGCTCCATTCATCAGCGATATCAAACTTGTTACATCGCCTTTTACGGTATAAAAATTTCCCCCCATCATCGGAAGTCCCTCAGGCCCGAAAGGAATAGTACCTTTACAATCGTTGGCATAGGCGTGTATTGCAAGGCCCACATTATGCAGATTCGATATACAAGCTATCCTGCGGGTCTGATATCTGGCTCGTTTGAGCACAGGTATCAGAATCGTGAGCAAAAGCGATACTATCGCAATGACGACCAAAAGTTCGATTAGCGTAAAGGCCCGACGCCGATGGCGATCACAACAGCAATGCCCGGTTATAACCGTATCAGACATATCCAAGCCAGTATTTCGCCAATATCAGCAAATCCTCAGTATCCACGCATCCGTCTCCCGTCATATCCGCTTCCGCTTCGGTACAGGACAGCCATTCCGAAGCCATGACTGTAAAGTCCTGCAGATTCACGAAAGAGTCTCCCGTAAAGTCCGGCATAGTCTGAAATTCGGTCAGACGAACATTGTCCAAATCCCAGTATCCGCCAGGCACTCCATCGGCACGAATTGCAATGCCGATATTTTTGCCGACCCAGGCGTCGCCAGACTGTACGGCAGGCATAGTCACGGAGAATGTTTTCAAGACGTTAGTGGTCAACTCCGTTGAAGGAACCGGCGATGTCTGGATGTCCACGGAATTCGCATCGTTAACATAATATAAAGAAAGAACCAATTTATTGTTTGGGTCCGGCCCGGAAGGAGTGTACCTGACTGAAGGACAGACCTCCACCATCAGCCGGTAGCTCTTGCCTGTTTGATAAGTCGAATTCGTCTCTTGTAAAAAACCATTCCCTGACTGACTGCCGAGAAACGCCAACTGATTACCATCCGCATTGACAATATAATCGCCATAGGGGCTGTCCGGCGGAGGGTTTCTGAAGGTACCGGTATTGGTACTGTATTCCGTATCTAAATCCACCTCCGTCCATAATGGCGCAATCGGTAAAGCCGGAAAATCATTGGGACCGATAGCAGGAATCTCAAATGAATTATTCGCGATTGGTATTTGTCCCGACTGCGCTGCGGGCATAATTAAGAACATTATTATCACGATAACACAATATTTTGCCATTCGTTTTAACATATCACCTTCTCCTAATCTTTTCATCCTGATATATTACTTGGCCTCGATATCAAACGCCATCAGCACGTCGCCGTGGCGGACAAACAACCGTTTTCCGCAGACCACCGGATGCGCCCAGTATTCGCCGCTGCCCAGCGAAATTTGAAAGGTACTGACTGGATTAAATCCAGCCGGGTCAGCTTTGACCAGGGCAACAGTGCCATTCTTTTCTTCGTAACAATACAGCATTCCCTCGGCACTGGTCAGCGAGCCTTTGTTTTCCCAGTGGGTCTGATACATTGTTTTACCCGTCTTCCATTCCACACACATCCAGTCGCCGTCGCCATTGTTCTTCCAGTTGGCCCCATACAGATAATCGCCAAGCAGTACAACTGAACCGTGATGCACATCGAAATCCTTATTTTCCCATGCCTTCTCCACACTGGCGCCGTCGGCGCTGAGTTTGAGCATCATAGCGCCGGTATTATAACCGCTGGTAAAGAACAGCATCCCATCGCGATAGACCGGCGTATTAGTGTGCAGATTACCGCCCATCCGAGATGATTCAGAGATGGCATAATTCCACAGGATTTTCCCATCGGCGGCATCGGCGCCAAAAACATACTTGCCTGTATAACACACAATGATAATCCGCCCACCATATTCAAACGCAAGGGGTGAAACATAGGCGGCGCCGCCTTCCAGATTGCCGCCGGCCCAGACTAACTTGCCCGTTTCCTTATCCAGGGCAACGATATTCGCTTTGGCCCCATTGACCGTAAAAATGACTTTGTCTTTGACAATCAGCGGCGATTCCGAATACCCCCAGCTGGGAGCCTTGCCCTCAAATTTCGCCGCAACGTTTTCCTGCCACACGATTTTACCGTCGGCGGCGCTCAGGCATGACACAACACCTTGGCCGCTGATGATATAGACCTTGTCGTTATCAATCGCTGGTGTGCAGCGTACTCCCGGCTTATCACCCGTCCATTCCGGCCCATAGGATTGCTTCCACAATTCTTTGCCGTCCCAGTCAATACAGAAAAGAATCCCCTCCTTATTAACCATTCCCGTCGTATAAATCCTGCCGGCGGCGATACTGACTGTCGAATAACCCTGTCCCAGCCCGCTGCAGCTCCACAGCATTTTCGGCCCGCCGGCCGGCCGGCTTTTCAACAGTCCCGTTTCTTCGCTAACGTTATTTCGTTTCGGCCCCTGCCATTGCGGCCAAAAGGGCTCTCGGCGCCCCTTTCGCCCGTTTCCACAGAACGGACCGCTTTCTTTTGTGATACATCGACACACACCAGCATCCCTTTGGCGTTGCGGACATAGATTTTGCCGTTGGCCAGCGTGGGCATCGTCCAGCAGTAATCTTCAATTGCCTGCATCGAAGCAATCAGGTCGAATTTTTCGGGTATCGCTTTGGCAATAAATAATTTGCCCTTCTCACCAAGCACAATCAATTTGCCGTCGGCGGCCATCAGGCTGCCTTTGCCCACAGATTTTTCCTGCCATTTCTTTTCACCGGTTTTCCAGTCCAGGCACACCAGTTGATTATCATCAATCCCGTAAATATATCCGTCAATCACCACGGGGCCAGACATCTGTGACCGCATATTTTTATTTTCCCAGAGCTTGACCGGCTGACCCGCCTCGATCTTAAGGAGGCTGCATCCATGGTTATAACCGCCGGTGATAAATATTTCCTGACCGATGACGAGCGGATCGGCCGCGTTGACGCCGTACTGCGTTTTCCATGGATAGGACCATAAGGCGACACCCGTGTCCGCATTCACACATCGCAGATTATCGCCATCGAATAAATAAACGACTGTTTGATTGTCTTTCGTTTCAACTACAGCCGTACTGTACCCCGACGGCTTGTTTTCGCCGGCCCAGATTTCCTGTCCTGTCGTCTTATTCAGCGCAACGCCGCGGTCGGAAACATTATAAATCACCTTGTCACCCACAATCACCGGCGAACCGGCGAATCCCCACTCCGGCGCTTTCATTTTAAGTTCTTTTTGCCAAATCACTTTTCCGTCAGCCAGCGAAAAACAGAACGCTTTACCGAATTTACTGAGCACATATACTTTGCCGTCCGCAATCGTCGGTGTGCCGTGCGTGCCGCCGTCATAATTTTTAGCCCCCAGTGATTCAGGGTATTCGTACTTCCACAGTTCCTTGCCTGTCTGGGCATCAAAACAGAATACGACATCAGTATTCTTGATATTGCCCATCGTAACAGCCTTGCCCTGGGCCACCACGATTGCTGAAAAACCGGTTCCCACCTGGGCTGTCCACAACGGTTTATTTCCATCATTGACCGCCAGCGCATCCCAGTCTTTCTCCGTGGAAATACCGTCGCCGTTCGGCCCGCGCCATCTCGGCCAGTCTGCCGCAAAAACAAAGGACGCCAGACATACCAAAAACAATCCTGTTATTCTTTGCCTGCTGATTTTGTTCATTCTAATCTCCAATCATCTTTGACTTTTAATCTTTGGTTTTGAGTTCATGGTTTTAAGTTTTAAATTTTTGTCATCGCCCCTGTCGGGCAGACCGCAACACATTTTTCCATGGCCTCTTTCGTCAAGGCCTCATTAAGAGCTTTCTGTAATGGCACAGCTACCCGCGTTTCAAACCCTCTGGCTGAAAATGTCAGGCCTGTACTTTCGGTATAAGCCCTCGCCGCCTGCACACACAGCCCACACAGGATACACTTTCCCGCCTCAAAAACAAGCCCCGAATTACCTGCCTGACGACTAAAAGGCTTACGCTGTCCTTTATACGTCTGCTGTCGGGCATAGTTCAACTCCGCCATTTTACGCAAGGTACAATCGTCCGCCTTGCCGCAATCGCAATGCAGACATCGTTGCGCCTCGGTCATCGCCTCCAGCGTCAAAAAACCCTCTTTCCTTGCCGGACATCGCGGCCCCTTTTCCGCCCCTGTTAAAAATTGTTCCATTTCTCCTTCCATAAGCTGCCCCAGATGACTGTTGAACCGTTTTTCCGGCCCGGCAATATTCTGTCCTCGCAGATACTGTAAAATTGAAACCGCCGCTTCCTTGCCATCGGCCACGGCACGCACACATATTCTGCGTCTGCCGATAACGCCGCCGCCGGCAAAGACATTGGCCCGGTCGGTTTGATAGGTGGCAAGGTCCGCTTTTAATCCCTTAGCAGTCTTTTTCAAACCATATTTATCCGCACTATTTTCACCTGAAGCGATAAAGACCGCGTCATAGTCCTTGCAAAGTGAATCGAACAACTCCAACCCAACTTCCATCCCGCCATGAAATTCTATATTCCCCAGCGAAAGAATTTGATGAATTTCCATATCAAGAATATCACGCGGCAGTACAGATTCTTCAATACCCGTTCGCAGCGCCCCGCCGGCTTTTTCATTTTTATCAAACAACACGCAGCGAACCCCGCTTCGTGCCAAATAATATGCCGCCGCCAGACCGCAAGGCCCCGCCCCCACGACTGCGACCTTTTTGCCGCCAGCCGGTTCACATTGCGGTCGATATGTATCAAACCGCCGCAAGTCCCAGTCCGCGACAAATCGTTTCAGTTGACAAATCGACACCGCCGCATCATGAGCATTTCTGCGGCACACCTTCTCGCACGGCGCCGGACATATTCGCCCCAGCACCGCCGGCAGCGCAATATCCGCCTTAATGGTCCCAATCGCCAAGTCCAGCCGCCCGGCCGTAATCTGCCGCAGCATCAGCGGTATATTCATATTGGCAGGACATCCTATCCGGCACGGCCCTTCGCAGTCCCCGGCGTGTTCGCTCAGCAGCAATTCCACAGCCGTTTTCCTCGCCTCCAAAACATCAGGGGTATTCGTCCAAACTCGCATCCCATCCTGCACCGCCGCCCCGCAGGACGGCACGAATGACGGATTCCCTTCCACTCGCACCACACAAACCATACAACTCGTCGAAGGCTTATATCCGTCCTTATGGCACATCGTGGGAATCGAAATTCCCGCCGCGCGCGCCGCATACAGAATTGTCGCGCCCCGTCCCACCTCAACAGTCCTGCTGTCTATCGTCAATCGAATTGTTTTCGTATTGTCGGTCATATCTTTTAACTTTGCACTTCCACCGCCTGCTGCGGACACACGCTTTTGCATGTTCCGCATCGAATACAGACATCCCGCTGAATCTCGTGTTTTTGATAGGGTTTCGGTGTAATCGCCGCCACTGGACAATTCTGCGCACAAATCGTACAGCCGATACATTTGTCGCCGATGACATAATGAATCAGCTCTTTGCATCGCCCGGCCGGGCACTGATTGTGCCGATGCGCTTCATATTCTTCACGAAAATATCGCAGCGTTGAAAGAATCGGATTGGGCGCCGTCTTGCCAAGCCCGCACAGGCTGCCCGCCTTGATTTGGCGTCCCAGTTTTTCCAGTTCATCGAGGTCACAGCCTTCGCCCCGGCAAAGACGCTCCAGCATTTCCAGCATTCGCTTGGTCCCCACCCGGCAGAACGTGCACTTCCCGCACGATTGCGCCTGCGTAAATTCAAGAAAATATCGCGCGATATCGACCATGCAGTCGTTTTCGTCCAGCACCACCATTCCGCCAGACCCCATCATCGAACCAACTTCACCCAGCGATTCAAAATCTATCGGCGTATCAGCCAAACCCGCAGGTACGCATCCCCCCGAAGGCCCGCCAATCTGCACCGCCTTGAATTTCGCATCGCCGGCGACACCGCCGCCGATATCCTCCACGATTTGCCGAATCGTCATTCCCATCGGCACTTCAATCAATCCGCCCCGCCGGATTTTTCCCGCCAGCGCGAAAACCTTCGTCCCTTTGCTGGTCTGTGTACCGATTTCGGCAAATGCATCCGCCCCATTTCGCAAAATCCATGGCACCGTTGCGTATGTCTCCACATTATTAATCAGCGTCGGCCTGCCCCACAAGCCCTCCTCAGCCGGGTACGGCGGACGAATCGTCGGCATCCCGCGACGCCCTTCAATTGAAGCAATCAGCGCCGTTTCTTCGCCGCAGACAAACGCGCCCGCCCCTTCGGCAATCGATAATTTTAATCCGTCTAAAAGTTTTCGCTCCTGGCAAATTTGTATCGCCGCACGCACACGCTCTACCGCCAGCGGATATTCCGCACGAATGTATAAAAATCCTTCTCTGGCTCCCACGACTTTGGCGGCAATTGCCATCCCTTCCAGCACACGATACGGATAACTCTCCAGAATCATCCGGTCCATAAACGCGCCGGGGTCGCCCTCGTCGCCATTGCAGATAATATATTTAATGCCGTCGGCGTCGCTTTTAGCCTGACGTGCAATCTCCCATTTTCGCCCCACCGAAAACCCCGCCCCGCCGCGTCCGCGAAGGCCGGATTTTTTGACCTCCTCAATAATATCCCCTGCCGGCATCTCTTTGGCCCGCTTCCAGGCCCTCCACCCCTCATACCGAATATACTCATCCACGTCCAGCGGATTAAGCCCGCCGCAGTATTCCGTTGCGATACGGCGCTGCCCGCCCAGAAATGCACAGATTTCCGTATCCCGCACCGCCCGCGGCACAGGTATTCTCTCATCCGCTTTAACCACGCTGTCCAGCACTTCATCCATCGTTCCCCGAATGCGCCGCCACAATCCCTTCGCCCGAAAATGCCGCCGGACAATCCGCCCCGCATCCGCCGTCGTCACTTTCGTATATAAAATTTTATCTCCGTCGCCATTCGACTCCGTTGCTGTCTTTTTCGGCAGCAAAATTTCCACCAGCGGCGTCTGATGACACATCCCCACACAACCGACGGGTTTGACCTTCACGCCGCCGCCCAGCCCCAGATTCGCAATTGTACGGTCAAGCTCTTTCCGGACATTGAGACTTCCCCCCGCCATACAGCATGATCCCAGCCCCACACGCAATTCAGCCGTCTGTTCCGCCGATGCACTCGAACCGCCCGGCAGAATCGAAATATCTCGCTGGGTTTCCTGCTGCGCCGCTTCCAGAATTTCACTCACCGACTCCGGCCGGACTGGCCCGTAGACCTTTTGGTCAATCTGCACCACCGGCGCCAAAGTACAGCACCCCAGGCACGCGATTTTCTCCACCGTGAAAAGTCTCTGCGCATCCGTGTCTTTACCCGATTCAATTTCCAGCACACGCCGAAACGCCTCATACACCCGCTCGCTGCCCTTGACATGACAGGCCGTCCCCACGCACACACGGATACGATGCTTGCCCGTCGGCTCCAGCCGAAACTGGTCATAAAATGTCGCCACACCCCATAAATCCGCGGACCGAATGGACGTCCTCTCACACACCCGTTCCAGCGCTTCCTTAGGCAGATAACCATACACCTGCTGGACCGCCTGCAGAATCGCAAGGACTTTTTCCCCGCCGGTTCCAACTCGACCCAAAATCGAGTCTATCTTGTCTATACCATCATCTTGCATATATTTTATTCGTTATCGGGTGGCACCCCCAAACTTGTTTGTGGGTGGTCATTCCGAACCCCTTTATGGGGCGAGGACTCTGCTTTTTTCAGTCACGCCGAAGGCGATTGCTCAATTTTGCCTTTTTATTTTTAGATTTCAATTTTTATTGCCCGATGCAATAAAGACTTTTCGTCGAACGCAGATAAATTCGCCCCTCGGCAAAGGCTGGTGATGCGAAACATTCCTCCTCAATCGCGCTGCGAGTAATCTCCTTATACACACGGCCTATCTGGGCAATAATCATCAGCCCTTTACGGTTTAAAATATATAACTTATCCCCCACAACCGAGGGCGATGCATGAAAGTCGCCTTCCAGCGACTGCTTGTAAACTTCCTTGCCGTCGGCCAGATCAAAACAGCTCAGTGTTCCATTGGTTGTCAAAGTCCAGACTAATTTACCATCGCTGACAGGACTGCAAATGTCCGGCATATCACCCTGTTTTTGCCAGGTCATCGCCGTCTGTGTCACATCCCCGCCGGCATTATCCATTCGAATAGCATACAGTTTATCATAAGGCTGAACCGCAAGCGCCAACCCGCCCACTGAAATCTGCGTCGGGGCAATGTCGCTGCCCAGACACGACGCACGCCATAATTCCCGTCCCGTCAATGCCTCGTAGCCAATGACCCACGGCGAACCGCTGGCCAATATCTGATAACCATTCCCGACTTTCACCACCGTCGGCGAAGTCCACGAATTCGGCACAGGCCGATTCGTCCGCCATGCGATTTTGCCGTCGGTCATATTGATAGCGATTAATTCACTCCTGCCCGCCTCCGTCCCCTGGTCAAACTGCACAATCACCATATCATTGAATACCGCCAGCGATGCGGCATAGCCGTATATACTTTCCGGAACGCCCAGCGCTTTTTGCCATTGGACTTTGCCGTCCATATCAAAACAGCCGATATCGCCCGTAACAAAAATCGCACACACATATTTACCGTTGACCGCCGGCGTTGATGCGGCATACCCCGTATCCTCCATCACATCCGGCGCCGCCCGGCCTTCCACTCCGGCAGGCTTAATCGCACTCGTCCACAATAATTTGCCGTCTTTGGCGCCGTAACAGAATATTTTTTGTTCATCCTTTATCGCACCGCTTAAGAAAATTTTATCGCCCCACACTATGGGCGAACTGTGCGAAGTCAGCGGCACAACCGACTTCCAAAGCACACCTTTATTTTCTTTTTCATTCCATGCCGCGGGAATATCTTTTTCTCCCGCCGCACCGTCGCCCCACGGCCCGCGAAACGACGGCCATTGCCCTTTAACCGTCTCGGCCCAGTCCACAGTCATTGCAGATGTCTTTGGCTTCGATTCCGCCGGCACACGCAGCACAGCATACAATCCCGCCGACGCGACAACCGCCAGCACCACCGTCACCGCCATCCTGACCTGTATCGCCTGACGCACCTGCAACCCGGCACAAACCGGCCTCGCAGGAATAACCGGCGATGGACGCAGCATCAACCGGGCCGCCAGAAAACATCCCGCCGACACAATCAGACTGCAGACCAAGTACATCGCCCCCGTATGAGCGAATTGCTGCCGGCGCAGTGCATCCCGGCGAACATGAGCGTCAAAATCGCGGATTCGTCCCGCCAGCGCTTCATCGTTTTGACGGGCGTCAAATTGCTTTTCCATTTCGAGCAGATGCCCGGCCTGTCGCGGCTCGATAACCCGAATCTGATATGCGTTGACCATCAACAGCGCCGCCGCTAAACCCGCGAACACCGCCGCCGCAACCGCTCCGCCCATCAGCCCCTGATACGCGGGCCGAAGTTTAATTTCTGTATTGTCAATATAATCCATATTTTGCTATTGCTTCCTTTTGAGCTGCTCTCTCGGACAATATTCAAAACACCGTCCGCACGCAAAGCAATCCGCCCGCCGGGCCTCGTAATCTTCCTGCCGTCGGCCGATGACGCTGCCAATCAGTTTGCCCGCCGCCGCAAGGCCTACAAACACACCCGCCACAATAGCCAGTTTTATTCCCAAAGACTTCGCCGATTCCGCGACACCGCCCTGTTTCGCCAGCATTGGATATACCGTCCATCCCAGCCATCCGCCTGCCGCGGCAAGTATCGGCGCAAGGATAATGAAAACCACCAGCCTGCGTTTATTTTCGGCCGTCTCAGCCAGGGGCAATACTTTACTCGGCTCGCTGATAGCGCCAAATGGACAGACGTTCTCGCATAACCTGCAATGAATGCACTCGTCCGGCGTAATCGTAACCCGCCATTTTGACAACCGGCTCAGATTCCGCAATATCACCCCATAAGGGCATAAAAACCGGCAATACGGACGGGCTATAAATATCGAAATCGCAAGGAAACTGGCCGTCAGTACCCAGCCGTTCCAGTTGCCGTCAAATCGAAACAGCGTCACGAACGGGTCGTATCGGCAAATCAAAAACATCGTTCCCGTCGCCGCCATCACCGCCGCCGCCGCCAGGTATAAATACGCGAACAATCGCAACCCCGCTTCCAGCGCCGGCAGCACGCGCATCGGCCTAATGATAAACAAATCCTGCACCGCCCCCAGCGGACATACCGCCCCGCAGAAACCGCGCCCAAAAAACAGCGTGAAAATCAAAGGCAGCAAAAAAAACGCCAGCACGACAGCGGGAATTGCATAACTCGAATCCGCCGCCGCCAGCGCCGCATTGCCAATCGCCCCCACCGGGCACACACACCCGCGCCGCCAGAATCCAAAATACAGCAGCGAAAAAATCATCAGCCCCGCAATCCATTTTCGATTGCGCTTCTTTAACGCCAGCCACGACGCCGCACACAGAGCCGCAAACAACACCCCCGTATCAATCCAGTCCCATACCGCCGCACGCGGCAAAGGCGTTGCCATCTGCGGCACTTGATGTCCTGATTCGAACTGCGGCGGCGGAAATCGCTCCACACCCCACGCCAACACGCACAACATCAGAACCGGCAATAGATATGTCCACATTCGTCGTGTCATCGCCGGTCCTTGAGCAAATAAGGTTCCTCCGCCGGCACTCGCACGATGGCGTTTTCCGGGCACGCTATCGCAATCGCACATTCATTACAGCCGACGCATCGGTCGTGCCGGATTTGCAGAAACAGCGACCCGTTGCCGAAAGAGGTGCATCCCATGACACATTTGCCGCAGCCGTTGCACTTCGTTTCGTCAATCGTATATTCGAAATAGGGGTCTTCGACGTAAGTCCGCTTGATCGCCCCGCGCGGACAGAGCTGATTCTCCGCCGCGGTATTCAGTTCCTTCGGCTCAGGACGGTAGTATCCCGTGCACAAATCACAGTAGCCGCACATCGCATAAGCGTGAACGCATTTGACCGCCGATTCCTGCAGGACACAGAATGTCGCGCAGTTACCGCAGGCGGTACATTTATAGGGATCAATCTGCCAGACGTATTTTTGTCCCCGGCTCTTCGACGCCAGTATCGCACCTGTCCCCGCGACACCCGCCGCGCATGCCCCCCATACACCATGCCGCAGAATATCACGCCGACTGTATTGATTTTTCTTTTCGTCCATTGCCGCCTTTTATCATTCCCGCTTTTTTGTCATTCCCGCGACTTGTCCCACCGAAGCCTTTTGGCGAAGGGGGAAGGCGGAAATCCAGTTTATTTTCTTCGCCAGAGGCGAATCTGCATTTTTTCCTTTTACCCTTTGCTGTTTTCCTTAATGACCTGTTTTGCTGACAATGCTTTTGGATGTCCGCAATCATTCAGATACGCGCATTTTCGACAGCCGATTTTGCCTTCCTCATCAGCACAGGTTTGCCTCCGGGGTGTAATCCTGCCGCTTTTCCACAATCCGCCCACCGTCCCGGCAATCAGCGCGACAACCCCCCATCGCCCCGCCGCGACAAGCCACTGGCGCCGACCATCCAAAATCGTCTCAGTTTTATTTTTTCTCAAAAATTCGAACCACATTTTTTACCGTATCCAAAACATAAATCCGGCCGTCGTTATCAACCGCCACATCGAAGCCTTTACTTTGACATTGTTCGGGCGTATTGCAGACCTGCTGCTGTTGTGTCCACTCCAGTTGTTCGGCGCCTGCGACGACGCCGATAAACTTCCCCTCCGCATCATACACTTTGACACGCACCAGCCCTTTTTCGATCGTCACAAATGATCCGTCCGGCAGTATCGCAAAATTCACAGGATTGCAGCATCCGCTGAATCCCTCAATCGCCGGTGTCGCCGTCCCCCAGCTCCATTCTCTGTCGCCATTGATTGTATAGGCGACAATCAAATGTCTGCCGGGGTCAACTACGCGAAGCAATCCATCCGGCGCCATCGCAATATCAAAATACGGGCTTGGAATCACAAATCCGTTTTTGCCTTTGCCGTCACTTTTTTGACCAATGGTGCGAATAAGTTTTCCCGCCCAGTCATACTCATAAATCAGCCCATTGACCGCATCGGCGGCAAAAATTATTTCCGGACTCAGCGCAACTGATGTCAGCCTCGCATTTGCCTCCTCGACTGCCCATCGCGTCCGCTCCTGTCCTTCCGGATTGATTACGACTAGCGCATCCCCCATTCCCACGACAATCGTGCCGTCTTCTTTTAACGTAATACACGTCGGCTCGGCATCCAGCGTAATTTTACGTTTGGCCTTGCCCGCCCCATCTACAACGATAATTTCTTTATCTCCGGCAATGTAAATCTCACCCCGCACCGCAATCGCCTTTGTACTTTTCAGCCCCGCGGCAATCGTCGGCCCCGCCTGCCGGTATAAAATCATCGCCGGGTCAATTTTGGTGTACTGCGAAATATCATAGACATACTCTTCCGAAAGACCGCTGCCTTTCTGCCCCGTCGTATCGAAAAACAGCACTGCGCAAAATCCTGCCGCGATGGCTATGGTAATCACCACCCCCGCCCATACACCTGAATCAATTTTACCTTGCCGATAATTCAAATCGTTTCTCCAAATTTCCATTAACGATGGTCGATTTACGATTGACGATTGTATCTCAATCCAAAACCAATCGAAAATCGTCGATTTTCAATCGTCAATTTCGTCAGTATAACGCTTTTTAAAAACAAAAACAATCCGGCTACCGCTGCGCCACATCCACGCACACCATATTCGTCAAATCCCGCACAATCAACCGTCCGCTCACCAGCGCCATCGGTCCCCAGCTTTCATGCCCCTCCAATACTTTCGTCTGTGTTATCAGGTCAAAAGCGTCGGATTTCGCCTGAATAAAAGACAAAACCCCTTCATCATTCAGGACAATAATCTTACCATCGGCAACCATATACGGCCCCAGCCCATACGTATTTGCTTCGCCGCTGTTCCAGAGAATTTTGCCATTTGTATCCATACACACAAGCCGTTTATCGGGACGCACGCCGTAGATGTACCCCTGATAAAAGACGGGAGTTTGCTGGTCTGCACCGAACACATTCGCCTTCAGCGTAAACAAAACCTGTGGAACAATTTCTCCGCCTGCCTGTTTTAGTTGCAGCATCATGCTGCCCTTGTTATACCCCGCCGAGAAAAATATTTTCCCATCCCCGCAATCCACCGGCGTCGGCACGTTCGTCTTGAGCTTCCATTGGTCCGTCTTCCAGAGTATCCGCCCGTTCTCGGCATCCACCCCAACCACGCCGCCGCTTGCACAATATACATACATCCGCTTGCCCGCGAAATTCATCGGCAGAATTGACGAATGCGTCATTTGCCACCCGTCCGGATTTTCCGTCTGCCAGACGACTTTGCCCGTGGCGCATTCGACGGCAATCATCAGCGCCTTTCCTCCCGGCGCGATAATCGCCCGGCCGTTCTCGATGCGCGGACACTGCCCCGCATACCACAGCGGCTCCTGCGTGCCATACTCACGAACCAAATCCATCCCCCAGATAAACTGCCCCGTCTCCGCATTCAAACAGCAGACATGGCACTTCGGCCCCATCGTCACAACAAATCCATCCGCCGCCGCCGGCGTCGTTCGGCTCATCCCGTGATTGCGCTTGATTTTCACCGGATAAGAATATCGCCAGATTTCCTTGCCATCTTCCAGGCTCAGGCATCGTATCGCATCGGCCTGCTTAGCCGGGTCGTAATCAATCACATAAACCCGTCCCTTCCAAACCGTTGCTCCTGCGTAACCTTCGCCAAGCGGTATCTGCCACAGTTTTTTCGGCCCGCCTTCCGGAAATTGCCGCAGCAGCGGAACGTTTTCTTTGCTGATTCCATCGTAATCGGCCCCCCGAAAACACGGCCACGAATTGGCAATCGCCGAAGGTTTACCGTCAAACATTTGCAGACTGCCCGCCGCAGGCCCGCCGCCAACGGAAGCAACCGATGCCGCAGGCCGTCCATCCGCCCCCGGCAAACGCACCGTCACTTCAAACCGCTGGTAGCGACAAATCCACACGGAAAACAACGCCGTCCCTACCGCAATCAGCAGGCCCGGCAATACCCATTTTAGTCTTTGTTGTCGCATATTCATAGATTCACATTTGTCATTCTGGCGAAGGCCAGAATCCAGTGTTAATTTCATCGCCGCAGGCGATTCCTCAATTTTGCTTTTTGCCTTTTAATGTTTGATTTTATTTTTACTCTTTTCGCAACGGTTCCAGCAAATCGCCCCGCATTGTCGCCGACGCCGCTATCCCCACCCACACTAATCCGTTGACCCACATCACTGCCGTCAGCGATGTAACCATCTTCCATGGCAGATTCGCCATTTGTTCAAGCTGCGGTCCCGCCGCCACCGCCGCCGAAATAATGCCAAACACAAGGCCCGCCGTCAAAAGTCCCGCATGCTCAGCAAACAGCATCAACCCCAGCGTCTTCCTCTTGTACCCAATGGCCCGCATCATCGCCATTTCTCCCGTCCGCTCCATCGCGTTAAGCAGTACCACAAGCCCCAGCCCCACAGTCCCAATGACCAGTCCCAGCGAACCGAGAACCATAAAAATTCCAATATACGTATTTTCCACCTGATGAAACATCGTTAATCTTTCGGCGGTGGTTTGTACCTCAAACCCATACACTCCCAGCGACTGCGTCAGCGTTTTACCCGCAGCCCCGGCCGATGAAACCGGGACATCCATCAAAAAGACAGTCCAGCCGCTGGTATTCTCAAATCGTTTCAAAAATTGCTTTTCGCTGATGACAAGCCCGCCCTGCAATATCGAATCATCCAGCATCGCAACAATTTTCAGCCGAAACACCCTGCCGTTCTGGTCCGTATAATCCACTTCATCGCCAACATCTTTATGCAGTCCCCAATATACCGTCGCCCAGTCACCGATGGCCGGGACGATATCTTCACCCAAATCCAGATTTAGCCATTCCCACGAATTGGCCGGCGGTTTCCTATCGAGAACTTTTTTGAAACGAAACCGCCCGGCCAGCGACTCCGGCCGTACGCCCCATAAACTCGGCTGCTGCGCCCGCCCGAGATTCAGACAACTGGCATCCTCCGCCGACTGCACCCGCAGCGATACCGCATTGAAATCCCCTTTTTCGGCAAACACTATCCCAACCTGCTGTTGAAACCGCGTATCATTGAGGTCATTGACCAACGGCACACTGCTCTGCGCCCACAGCGTAAAACCGCCCGTACCGCTTGTTTTTTCCGCCGGGTCTTTCGGCGCAGTCCGCTGAAAAATCCCCGTCGCCAGAACGACAAATATCCCCATCGCCAGCGTCATTGAAACCGCCAGGCTTCGCCCTCTTCGCCGGGCCGCGCTTTTTATCGCCAGCCCCCATCGTGACGAAGATATTCGTTTTGCCTGCACTCCGAGATACGCCAATCCCGCTGACAAAAACAGCGACATTGCAATCAATATCATCGCGCCGGCGCCGAAAAACATCCCCCCCGCAGCCTGCGCCGAAACCATTGTGCCGTAAACGCTTAGCCCGGCCGCGGCAAACACAAGAAACACCGCACCCGCCAGTGAAAATCCAACCATCCCCTTCGGTAAAAGGATTTCCTGTGTCCTATCCAGCAATTGAGCCGCAGGCCGTTTTGTAAATTCACGGATCCGCAGCAGCCAGACAATGGCCGCCATGACAATCGAAATCCCCGCTGCCAGCGCCATTGTCTGCGGCCGCACGGCAAACAGCATTTTCATTCCGCCTGCGGCCCCGGCCCAAATACTATTCAGCCCCGCCAGAATCAATTTCGTATAAACCAGCCCCGCCGCCGTTCCTAATAACGAGGCAACCAAAACCACCGGCCCTTCCTCCAGCAGAAAAACCCATCCGATACGTCCCTTTGTAAAACCCGTCGCCGACAGCATCCCTACCTGCATAGCCCGCCGGCGCAGACCGAATGACCACACCAGCCCTGCCAGTATCAGCGATGCCGCGATGAGAAACAGACTCAATCCCGTCACTAAACTGCCGAAATCCGTCGTCGCCTTCGCGGCCTCGTGTGCAGTATGCCGCATATCGAATACCACAAACCCCGCCTGCCACGGGTCTATCGCGGAAAGAATTTTGGCGCGCAGAGAACGCATATCATATTCATCCACCGAAAATCGTATCGCCGTCAGCGTCCCAAACCGGCTCGACCATAACAGCCTGGCGGCCTTCATCGAAATAAACGCCTTGGGCGCACCCTTGTATTTCTCCCAGTACTCCTCGTCTTCAGGACGGATTTTGGACAAATCAATAGGAATCCCCGCTTTCCAATCACGGCAGTTCTCCGCGTCCGCCAGCGCCTTATACCCCGGCATCAGCGAACTGTCCGCTCCGCTGCCCATCATCGGAATCACCGTCTTGACCGTGAATGTCCCCGCCTGTTCGACCAGCTTCTTGGCCTGCGATGGCACAAAATAACGAATCTCAATTTTATCCCCTTCCGACGCTTTCAATGCATCGGCCAGCCATTCATTGATAATCATCTCTTCCTGCGTCACCGTCACCGGCGATTTTTCCTGCGGCATATCATCCACCGCGCACACAAATGAATACGGTACCGTCCGCAGGCCGCAGCGCAGCTCATTTACAAAATAGGTCACCAGCCCCAGCGCACCGCCGACATTCTTCTGTATCCCCTGAGTAATGGCGTCCGGAATAAATACCCCCTGGCTGCGCAATTCCAGAACACGCGGCCAGTCCACCAGCCGTAATTCCAGCCCCGCATCCTCCAACTGCCATACCGTCGGCAGCGTCTGCCGAATATCATTCGTATTAACCGCACCGCCGATGAGCAGCATATTGGCCCAAGTCACCCCGCCTTCCGCATCCGTCATCGCGCTAAGTTCCTCCAGCGGCACAAACACATTCAGACCGCTGTCGGGCCGGGAATACAAATCAAATCCGCCGAATGCTTCGTCTTCGACAACCCGCGCAACCGTCCGCCGAAACGACACACGAGTCTGTTCCTCCGGCGTCAGCACCGTTTCTGCGGGCGTCCCGCCCACGGCACGCATCCGCACGACAATCTCCTGACCGGCTTTCAATCCCAGCCGCTGGGCCAGCGCCCGGCTGACCGCCGCGCCCTCTTTTATTTCCTCCGCCTGACGAGTCGACGACTGCGGCCCCAGTTTCCAGTACCGTTCATCAATGCCAAGAATTTGTATGTTGCCCACGCGCACCGTGCCGTCCGCGTTCTCCGTAAATCCCGTCGTCCGCAGGACCGGCGCGACAACAACCTGCAGCGCATTCGTCGAAGCCACCTGACCCTGCTGCGGCGTCAGTTTCTCTTCCAGTTCCGCCGCCAGTTTAGCCCGAAACAGTCCCGGACACTGCACCGCCGTCCCTACCCGACCCAGACGCATTTGCGCCCGCCGGGTCAGGGTGGCTTTTATCGAATCGCCCACCGCCAGAGCACCTGCCAGCACCGCCGCCGCGACCAGCACCGCCAGCCCCGTCGCTAAATGCGTCTTCCAGTAAAACCGTAAACCCTGTTTTGTAATGCCAATCAGGTTCATATTTCACTCTGCCGCAGAACGCCCTGCGTCAACTGATACCGCCATTCCATTTTTCCCGCCAGTTCCATCGAATGGGTGGCGACAATAAGCGTCATTTTTTCCTGCCGGTTCAGTTCAACTATCAGTTCGGCGATTTGTTCGGCGTTATCTTTGTCCAATGCCCCCGTCGGCTCGTCGGCCAAAAGTAAAACAGGCTGTAAAATCAGTGCCCGTACAATAGCCGCACGCTGCCGCTGACCGGCGCTGAGCTGGCCGGGCCGATGCTGCATTCGGTCTTTCAGCCCCACCCGTTCCAAAAGTTCTTGGGCCCGCGATTGAAACTCCCTGGCAGGCAATTTCTTTCCACCCGCCAGTGTCGGCAGCAAAACATTCTCCAGCACGCTGCACTGCGGCAGTAAATGGTGCATCTGAAACACAAATCCGATTTTCCGGTTGCGTACCTTGGCCGCCTCCGTATCCGACAGAGCCGTCAGCTCGCGCTCGTCTAATATCACCTTGCCCGCTGTGGGCCTGTCCAATAAACCGACAATATTGAGCAGCGTGCTTTTGCCGCAGCCCGACGGCCCGACAATGGCAATCGTCTGCCCCTGTCCCGCATCCAGAGAAATCCCGCTCAGCACTTCCGTCTGCCCGCCGGGGCCGGCATAGCTTTTTCGAATATCTTCAAGACGCAAAAATGCACTCATCGTCGTACTCCTTCCAGGAGTTTTATCAGCGATTGACTTGTTTTTCGTATATCAAAATGACTTTCGATTGCCTGCCGGGCCTTCTGTCCCATCTGCATCACGGCTCCTCTGTCCGACAGCAAAGGACGAATCGCCTCAGCCAGCGCCGCAGGCTCATTCGGCTCATACAAAACCCCGGCCCCGCTCAATTGTGCCAGTTCCTCAAACACCCCCGCCTTCGGCTCCACAAATCCAACGCCGCAGGCCATCGCCTCCAGCACACACAGCCCGTATGCCGCCGCTTTGCGAACCGGCACACACATCAGCGATATCCGCTGCAAAAATGACTTCCGGCTCTCTATACCGAAATCATCCACCCATTCTACATTCTCTGCCAAACCGCAGCTTTGAAGTTTTTCTCGAATGGTCTGCACATAGCTTATGTCCGCCGCCGTTTGTCCCCCGCAGATTTTCAATCGCACAGAATTAAACTCGTCGCTTTCGGCCAGAATCGCTATCGCATCGACCAGAATATCCAGTCCGTCTTCTTTGCACATCCGCGACAGAAAACCAATCGTCAGTGTCTCCGGTTTTTGAACCGCCGGCTGATACGCATCTACGTCCAATCCCGGATATACGCATTGTATCCGCTCCGGTTTCAATGAAAGTTTTTCCGCCATTAAGGTTTTGTAGTATCGACTTACCGCAATAAATAAATCCACATCCGCAGCGCATTGCCGCATCAATTCCCACACCTGCTGTGCCCACGGCACGCCAAGCCCGTCAACAAATCCATCCTCATCCTGAAGAAGACATGCCACCGTACAATCCAGCCGTCGCCGAATCGGCCCCGCTAACCCCGCCAGCAGCGCATTGGACAAAATCACAACGTCAGGCTTATTATCCGCCGCAGCGAGCCAGTCCAGCAGCCGGTCCAATTCCTTGACCTGCCTGCCGTCGGCGCCCTCCAGCATTGAAATGGTTGTCCGGCCAAGCTCCCTGGCGTTGACCATCGCCGCCTTTTTCGCCGCCATCCTCAACAGCCCCGGCCGGTCAAACCACCGGTCCACCCATCGCGGCGTCTTGCGAAATAACCCCAGATGCTGCTGCAGCCAGACATTGATTCCACCGAAAAATACCGGCCCTTGAATTGTATCACTCTGTTCCGCCACGCCCGGCAGATACATCGGCACCGCAACCGCCTCATGCCCAAGCCGATGAAGCTGCCGTACCAGCATCGCGTCGCGAATGCAGTTTTCGCAGTAAAACCCGCCCCCAGATCCCGGTGCAAGCTGTACAATTCGCATCCCTGACTCCCAAAATCCATTATTCAGGCCACAGGATACCCGATTTCACCCCTCGACGCAACCATCCTTCACCCCGACCCGCTCTTGACATACCCCGCCTTGTGCCATAGTATATTCCGTTTCTATATAAGGACTTGCTATGTCGGATTCAGAGAAGAAATCGTACAAAGACTCATTATGCCTCCCGCAGACGAATTTTGCGATGAAGGCCAACCTCGTGCAGCGCGAGCCGCAGCAGCGTAAAGACTGGGACAAACAGGACATCTACAACCTGATTCTCAAGGCCCGCGAAGATGCGCCGCTCTATGTCCTGCACGACGGCCCGCCCTATGCCAACGGCGATATTCACATGGGCCACGTCATCAACAAAGTCCTCAAAGACCTCGTCG
The DNA here is from genome assembly GCA_016873215.1 of Planctomycetota bacterium. Lineage (GTDB taxonomy): Bacteria > Planctomycetota > Phycisphaerae > Sedimentisphaerales > Anaerohalosphaeraceae > Anaeroglomus. The sequence continues at coordinate 7,283 of VGXU01000021.1, read as the reverse complement.
TCAAATATAAAACGATGGCCGGCTTCCGCGCCCCCTACATCCCCGGCTGGGACTGCCACGGCCTGCCCATCGAAGCCAAAGTTATGTCCGAACTCGGCGACAGCGCCAAAACGATGACCAAACCCGAAATCCGCAAGCACTGCCAGAAATACGCATCCAAATACGTCAAGCTGCAAACCACGCAGTTTAAATCCCTCGGCATTTTCGGCGACTTCGAAAATCCTTATCTGACACTCAAGCCGCAATATGAAAAAAGCATCCTCGAAATTTTCGCCGAACTCGTCGGCAACGGCTTAGTCTATAAACAATTGAAACCCATCCACTGGTCCGTTGGCTGCGAAACCGCGCTGGCCGAGGCGGAACTCGAATACAAAGACATCGCCTCGCCCAGCATTTACGTCAATTTCCCGCTCGATGATGCTTCTGCACAGAAGGCCAAATCACTGCTGGGCCTCGCCGACGCCGGCAAACTCTGCTTTATGATCTGGACGACCACCCCGTGGACGCTGGCCGCCAATCTCGCCGTCGCCGTCCATCCCCTGCTGGATTATGTGGGGCTTACTTACACCAAAGACGGCACAAAACTTACTTCCATCGTCTGCGCCCAGCGATTAGAAGCGGTCATCAAAGCCGCAGGCCTGGTCGAAGGCCAATATGCCATTACTGCAAAAAAGGTTCCCGGCAAAGAACTCAAAGGTCTGCGCTATCACCATCCGTATATCGAAAAAAATCCAACCGATAAAGACTGCTGGTTCGCCATCAACGCCGACTTTGTCACCACCGAAGACGGCACCGGCATCGTCCACATCGCCCCCGGCCACGGCGTCGAAGACTATCAGGCCGGGATGCAGAATAATCTGGCCGTCTATTCGCCCGTCAAAGACAACGGCTGCTACGACAACACCGTGCCCGCATGGCTTATCGGCAAAAGCGTCCTCAAAGTCGATGGCGAAGTCAACGACCACCTCTGCAAAATCGGCCTGCTCGTCCACGAAGAAAAAATGATGCACAGTTATCCCCACTGCTGGCGCAGCAGAATGCCCGTCATTTTCCGCGCCACTGAACAATGGTTCATCGGCGTGGATAAAGTGATCCCAAAATTCGGCAAAAGCCTGCGAACGATGGCTCTCGAACAGCTCGGCAATGTTAAATGGGTTCCCGGCTGGGGCGAAAAACGCATCCGCGGCATGCTCGAATCCCGGCCGGACTGGTGCATCAGCCGCCAGCGCGCCTGGGGATTACCTATCCCGGCATTTATCAATAGCCAGGGCCAGGCGATGCTGACCAAAGAATCCGTCAGCGCCGTCGCCCGCTATGTCAGCCAGAAAGGTTCCAACGCATGGTTCACCGATTCGCCCAAAGACATCCTCGGCGCTGATTTCGTTCTGCCCGAAGGGTTCTCGTGGGATGACTTACACAAAGAAGAAAACATCTTTGACGTCTGGTTTGAATCCGGATGCAGTTGGCACGCCGTTGCCGCAAATGCCGGCTGGCCAATCCCTGTCGATTTATATCTCGAAGGCTCCGACCAGCACCGCGGCTGGTTTCAGTTGTCTCTCCTGCCGGCTCTCGGCGCGCTGGGCAAAGCCCCCTTCAAAACTGTACTCACCCACGGCTTCACCGTCGATGACAAGGGAATGAAACAATCCAAATCCGCAGGCAATTACGTCAGCGCACTGGAAGAAATTCACAAATACGGCGCCGACATCCTCCGCCTCTGGGTCGCCAGCGTCAATTATCAGGAAGATATGCGATGCACCGACGAGCTCATCGGTCGCCTCCAGGAAGCCTATCGCAAAATCCGCAACACCCTGCGTTATCTTCTCGGCAGTATCGACGGCTTCATCCCCGCAAAACACGCCGTTGCCTACGCCGACATGCTCCCTATCGACCGCTGGGCCATGGAAAAACTCGAAAAACTGATTGCCGAAGTCCGTCAGGCCTACGAAGATTTCGCGTTCCACCGCGTCTTTTCGCTCATCTATAACTTCTGCACCATCGAAATGAGCAGCGTCTATATGGACGTTCTCAAAGACCGCATGTATTGCGACGCCAAAGAAAGCCTCGTCCGCCGCAGCGGACAGGCCGCAATGTACCATATTCTCGATTCGCTCGTGCGGATGCTGGCCCCGATCCTTGCCCACACTGCCGAGGAAGTCTGGGCCGCCATTCTTTATAAATCACAACTCGTCCCCAGCGTCCACCTGGCCGCAATGCCTGAATTGAATGCGGCCATTGACTGCAACGCCAATGCCGCGATGTGGGATAAAGTGATGACCCTGCGAAATGAAGTCCTCAAAGCCCTCGAAGACCTCCGTAAGAATGAAATCATCGGCTCCAACCTAGAGGCCTCCGTCTGCATTACGACAGACGATGATGACTTGCTGGGCCATATCCAAACCTTTGGCCTCGATAACTTCACCGCGCTGTGCATCATCAGCGAGGTCAAAATCGAAAAAGGCCCGGCCTTGAAAGTCGTCGCCCAAAAAAGCGCGCATCAGAAATGCCAGCGATGCTGGAACTACCGCCCCGCCGTCGGCCGGGATTCACAACACCCCGACCTCTGCGACCGCTGTGCCGGCGTCATCCGCGGATAAGCGGAAAAACTTTAAAAACAAAAAAGCCCTGCCGGATGGCAGGGCCTTTCGATTCTTCTGCTTGATTTATACCCGTAGGGTATTCAGGCTTGGAATTAAACAGGGGTTACGTTTGTTGCACAAGGGCCTTTTTTCCCCTGGCCGACTTCAAACTTAACCTTCTGGTTTTCGTCAAGAGAGGCGTAGCCGCCTGTCTTGATTTCCGAATGATGGACGAACAAATCTTCGCCGCCGCCATCAGGAGTGATAAAACCAAATCCTTTACCCGCATTGAACCATTTTACTGTACCTGTACTCACTGAACTACTCCCTGGCCTGTTTTACAGACCACTAAACTGTTATCTCTCTACTATTGGTTATGGGAAGCAAACTCTTGAGAGATGAAAGAATATACTTCGTGATTGCCTATTATACGGCAAAATCTGTTTATTGCACCAGTAAATAATAAAAATAATTACAAATCCTCATTTTTTGCCCAAAAACCACTATAATTCCAAACTTTCCAGCTCGTGTATCGACCGCAAGCCAGATGCCCGCGTCAAAAGTTTGCTCAGGCAACATTGCCGAGCATTGAAAAATGCTCAACTTGTCGGCACAGCACGCAATACCTTTTCAAGCTCATGCAAACGCTTCCGACTGCATATCTTTGATTTTTTGTCTGCATTTTTTATTTTGTTCTATTGCGTCTTTAGTCGTTCCTGCCAATATGCAATTTGTGATTTCGCGGATTCGATTCCGCCGGAACCGTCGGTCTTATACGTCGCACATACGCCTTTGGGATTCAGCGTCTCATAGACGTCTTTATCAATCTTATCACAAGCAGCAAAAAACTGCTCGAGTGTCAAATCAGCCAGTTTTTCCTTACCTTCTTTTTCGCACTGCGCCACCAGCGAGCCGACGATGCCGTGGGCCTGACGGAATGGAATGCCCTTTTTAACTAAGTATTCAGCCATCGCCGTGGCGTCCAGAAATCCTTTATCCAGACTCGCGGCGATTTTGTCGGTGTTAAACGCCGTATGCGACACAATCGCCTCGGCCATTTGCAGACACTGGTCGGCGACGTCGGCGGCGGTAAAAACGTGCAGCTTGTCTTCCTGCAGGTCGCGATTGTACGTCGATGGCTGCGCTTTCAAAATCGTCAACATCGCCACCAGCGCCCCATACACCGAGCCGGTCTTGCCCCGCATCAGCTCCAGCATATCCGGATTGCGCTTTTGCGGCATCATACTCGAACTGGTGCAGTAGGCATCGTCAATCCGAATAAACGAAAATTCGCCGCTCATATAAATAATCCAGTCCTCCGCCAGCTTTGACAGGTGTGCCATCACTAACGCGCCGCAAAAGATAAATTCCGCGCAGAAATCGCGGTCGGCCACGGCATCAATGCTGTTTCGGCTGACTTCGGCAAAACCTAAATTCTGAGCGGTCTGCGCCCGGTCCAGCGGCAGCGTGGAACCCGCCACGGCCCCGCTGCCCAGCGGGCTGATATTAAGCCGTTTGCAGCAATCCGCCAGCCGGGAAAAATCCCGCGCCGACTGTTCGACAAAACTAAGCAGATATGCCGCAATGCTGACAGGCTGCGCCCGTTGCAAATGCGTATAGGCCGGCATAATCGCTTCCGCATATTTTTCCGCCTGTTTGACGAAAGCCTTTTGCAATAACGTAATTCGGGTTTGCAGCAGTTCGATTTCGTCCCGCATCCACAGCCGGATATCCGTCGCCACCTGGTCATTTCGGCTCCGGCCGGTATGCAGTTTTTTTCCCGCATCGCCAATTTTCTGAATCAGGGCCGATTCAATGGCCATGTGGATATCTTCCTGGGTATTGTCAAAAACGAATTTCCCGGCGGCAATCTGATCGGAAATTTCAATCAGACCCGACTGAATCCGCTCAAACTCCTCCTTGGTAATCAGCTTCTGCGTCGCCAGCATCCGCGCATGGGCAATCGAGCCGACAATATCATATTTATACAGCCGTCGGTCGTACGACAGCGATTCCACAAAATCCACCGCTAAATCATCGCTTTGTCCGCTAAGTCGCTTTTCCCAGTTTTTTTCAGTCTTTTTCATAAAATCCATCCCTTCATTATATAATGGACACTGCGATAATAGAGCCTGCACCAGTGAAAGTCAAGACACATAAAGCAAGTTAAAAAGCCGCTTTATGAAAATATCGACCGCGTAAGTCGCCATCTCGAACAAACGATGAAAGCAGACGTATGCAATAAAATCATTGTGGTGAACGTTTACTCTGTTGAATTCACCTGAATACAAACCTAATTTTATGTTTAAAAATGAAAGGGAATGCAGATGTTGAACAAAATGTGGAAGACATGGGATGGTAAACTGGTATTGAGTATAGCAGCAATAACATTGATCGCCGCGGCAATGGCAATCGCCGCCGAACCTCCGGCCCGTGAGCCTGGCCAAAGGCCGGGTGGCGGTCCTGCTGTGAGACCAGAAGGTGGTCAGGGCGGCGGTCAGCGCGGCAACAGACCGCAGATGAACCCGGAAGAGATGATGAAACGACAGCTCGACCGGATAAAGACCACTCTCCAGATCGATGACGAGAAATGGAAAACGGTCGAACCGCTGTTGCAAAAAGTAACAAATCTATCAGCAGAACTGCGCGGCGGAATGTTTGGAGGAATGGGTCGCAGAGGCCAGAATCCCGACCAGGCGCCCCCCGCCCCGACAACTGAAATCGGCAAATGCACCGAAGCTCTCAGAACCCTGGTTGGCGACCCCGCTGCTACTGAAGACGCCATCAAGGCCAAGCTCACCGAGCTGACCGCGGCAAAAGATAAAGTCAAAGCGGCGCTGGCAACAGCCAAAACCGATTTGTGCAAGTCGCTGACGGCAAAGCAGCAGGCAAATCTGGTTCTGATGGGCTACTTGGATTAATCCGCTCAAAAAATTCTCATAACAAATTCACAACAGAAACGCCGTCGGGCGATATTAACTGACGGCGTTTTTTTTTGTTTCTTTATAATGTCATTCCCACAGAAGATACCTTTATTCCCCCATCGCCTGTCGTTCTTCCTTGGGCCGGGTTTTCCATCGACGATGCAGCCACCAGTATTGAGCCGGGTCTTTGCGGATGAAGTCCTCGATGGCCTTAGTATATTCCTGCGTGATCCATTTGAGCGGATCAGGTTTGTCGGCCCATTCGCGGGGATAGATAATCCGCGACGGTTCCATCTCGAAGAAAAATCTTCCATAATGCTGCCGGCATCCGCCAACAACGATCGGCATATTATGCTGCATCGCCAGCAGGCCGATGCTTTTATATGTACTGGCCTTGCGGCCAAAGAAATCCACGAAAACACCCTTCCTCCCCGCGTCCTGGTCGGCGATAAAACATAATGTCGCGCCCTCGGCGGACAATTGATCCATCATTTCGGCGGCGCCCTTTTTGTCGATAATCTTCTGTCCCTTGCTTTCGCGGACGCTCATCAGCCAGCGATTGACAAAACGGTTATCGAGCGGCCGGGCGATACTGTAAATCTTCAGACCGTACAGGCTCATCAGGTAACCAATGATTTCAAAATTACCGTAATGGCCGGTCACCATCAAAAGCCCCTTTTCCTCCTTCATCATCCACTTGACACGCTCGATATTCCTGACATCAAATATTTCAGGCCATTTTTCGAGCCTGACCAACTGCGGCGAAAACAGCACATCCATCACCATCATCACCAGATGTTCAAACGACCGCCGGCCCGTTTCCGCCAGCCACTGTTCATCTTTATCGGGAAAACTGGCCCGCAGATTATCCAACGCTCGCTGCCTGCCGCGATGGTAATACTTCCACATCAGCCGGCCCAGCCAACACGCCGTCCGCAGGTTGGCCTCAATCGGGAAACAATAAAATATCGCCACCACCAGCCGCACAAATAGATACAGCAGATAATCGGTGACGATATTACCCTTCTTCTTTTTTCTCTTTTCCTTCATTTTTACCCGGCTTTGCGTCTGGCACATTTTTTCTGTTTTGTCTTGTTGTACTTTTCAAAGACCTTCGGTCCGAACTTGACTTTCATATAGTCCTCCATCTGCCTGTCGGAGGTGAAATGCAGCTCGTAGCCATAATCATCGCCGGTGTATTCGCAGTCGTCAGTTTGATATGTCCGGCAGATTTTCGGCCGCAGCTCATAATTGACGCAGGTATGGTCGCCGGCCAGGTATCGGCACGGGTTCAAAACATTCAAATACCAGTCACCGTCCTCTACAAAAATTTCGGTACCCTGATGGCTCAGATACCACCGGATATCGTCGTAATCCGCCCAGCCTTTGGGCGTATCAATGGGCAGCGCAAAATACCGGCAGCACAATCCCGTGCAGTGATGACATAACACTTTTTTCTTACTTTTCGCCTTTCTGGTCTTACTCATTGTCGTACACACTCTCCCTGATTGAATTTACGTATCCCAAAACGGGGTATTATAAGGCCGTTGGCCGGGCAGGTCAACAATCGCCTCGACGCCGGCCCCTGGACGGGCCAGCCAGGCAAAAAAGGGCAACCATGGTACATCGTCCCCCCTCAGAGCATATTCTTCCTTGGTGACATAATCCGGTCCGAGCCAGTCTAACATCAGCGGTTGGAGTTTGGCAAGTTCAATCGTCATTTTCGGCCATTCGGCATGTACGATCTGCCAGGGGGATTGATACTGTTTATTCATATTAA
>VGXU01000020.1 GCA_016873215.1 Planctomycetota bacterium | reverse complement strand
CAAGTGACAGTAAAATATCACTGTAGGATAATAGCCAGTTCAAATCGATAACAGTTGTTTTTTGCTGTAATATCATGCAATTAAAATAGTTATATCATAACAGTCTCAAGTTAATGGGACAGTATTGAATTCCCCTTACGAAAATATAACTCCGATGAAAATCGGCGTTTATAAAAATAAATGGCGAAAGATGACACATCGCCTTAACACACAAAGAATTATAAGACCGTGTGCCTTGTTCAGACCCTTTTTAATAAAATAGTTCCGGAGCAGGTAAACATTATCGGCCTATCGGTAATTTTCCGGATTATACAAGCCGTTTGACATCGTGTTCTTTTCAGGAAAACCTATTGCATTGACTTTCTTGATTATTGTTCTTATAATTTCCCCATATAAGTTAGCCAGAAAGGGCAAATAGTATGGATTTTGAACCTCAAATCGAAGCTTCCGGCGACGGCAATGCCAGACCGGTATCGGACCAACCCACGGGAAATTTTGCCGCACCCACGGAACGATACCAGGCCCCGCCGCAGAACCCCCAAAAAACGTCCGGCTGGAGAATCTTTCTCAATGTTCTGCTGGGTTTGTCTATCATCGCCAATGTCATTATGTTTCTCATCGTACTGGGAATCGGAATCGCCGCCGTCACCGCCGAAAAATTCACCGCCACCGCCAAAACTGAGTTTCTGGAAAACACTCTCATAGACGGCCCCCATGCGAAAAAAATAGCTGTCATCAATCTTTACGGCATCATTCAGGATGATGTGAGCGAAGAGGTTCGGCTGCAGCTTAAAGCCGCAAACGAAGATGATTCTGTCAAGGGTGTGATTCTTCGCATCGCAAGTCCCGGCGGAACCGTCTCTTCCAGCGACCAGATTCATTATTACGTCGGCAACCTCCGCCAGCAAACCGGAAAACCCGTCGTGGCGTTTATGCAGACTATCGCGGCCTCCGGCGGTTATTACAGCGCCGTCGCCTGCGACCGCATCATCGCCGAACCCACCGTCATCACAGGCTCCATCGGCGTCATTATGAACCATCTCGTCATTAAAGACCTCCTTGAACTCAAACTCGGTATTCAGCCGGAGGTTCTTAAAAGCGGCGATAAAAAAGACTGGCCCAGCATGTATGCACCGATGACAGAAGAACAAAAACAATATCTCAATGAAAAACTGATTACCCCGGCTTACGAACGATTTGTCAGCCTCGTCAGCGAAGGACGCAAACACGCCCTCACGCCTGAACAGGTCCGGCTCCTGGCCGACGGCAGCATTTATTCCGCCGATGAAGCTCTGCACAATGGCTTAATCGACGAGGTTGGATACTTTGAGGCCGCTGTGAACGCAACGAAAAAACTGGCCGATATCTCCGACGCCCGGGTCGTGGAATACCATCGGCCTCTGTCCTGGCTGTCCTCACTGGGGGCAAAAAGCCAGATTCCCATCATTGATTCTAAAATGCTGGAAAAACTCGTCGTACCGCAACTGATGTATCTGTGGGACGGAAGAAAATAAATGAATCCCCGTTTCACAACTGCCTGAGGATTACGTTCACTGCCGCTGCCTGCAATTCCACAACAGCGTATCGGCCCTCTTTCAATGGGCCGGGGTTGACCAGGGTCGTTTTCCCGATTCTGTCCATACCAGGCGCCTCGTGAATATGACCGGACACGGCAAGAACCGGCTGATAAATCTCAATAAATCGGCGAATCGCGGCGCTTCCGGTATATCTTTCGCCGACGGAATCCACTTTCGTTCCAAATGCGGGCTGATGCGTCACTACAATCAAAGAACCTTCTTCCTGACCGCCAGACGATTCCCCGGCCTGTCGAACGGCTCGACTTAGCGCCGTTTCCAATACATTATCCCCATACTCGCCGGGCGTGGTTTTCGGACAGGGAAGCGAACCGCCGACACCGACAAAAATCACTTTCCCCTGCTGAAGATAGTGCCCCTGAAGGCTGATTTTCTTCTCGGCTAAGTATTCTTCCACGCCATCCGTATCGCAATTGCCCGCCACGGCAACAATGGGAATTTTGGTTTTTATAATCGGCTCCAGCACCGCCGCGGCCTCAACATACCCTCCGAAGTGCGTAATATCTCCCGCAATGACAATACAATCCATGTCTGTCATATCGACAGCCATCAAACGCCCGATCATCTCCATTCTTGCGTGAATGTCGGAAATCACTAAAAGCCGCATTTTACACCCCTATAAACATTAAAATCCATCATCAGGTATCTCTGGAAAACCCTTCTAACTTCAGATATAATATGGCTTTTTACTATAGCAGAATTTTCGCGTCTGGAAAGGTACAAAGTTATGATTATTGTAATGAAACCCAATGCCGGCAAAGACCATGTTCAGCACGTCGTCGATCTCGTGCGGGAATACGGCCTGAAAGAGCACGTTATTTACGGCACCGACCGTACAGTCATCGCTTGCCTCGGTGACAAGCGTATGGTCGATAAGGGAGCGATTGAAAACGCCCCGATGGTGGAAAAAATCGTTCCGATTCTGGCACCCTACAAGATGGCCTCGCTGGAGGTCAAAAAAGACAAAAGCCTGATTGCCCTGGGACCTTCCGGCTTTGCCCTCGGCGGCAAAAAAATCGGCGTTATCGCCGGCCCCTGCTCTGTGGAAAATCGAAAACAATTGATAGAAACCGCCAAGGCCGTCAGAGACGCAGGCTGCATCGGCCTTCGCGGCGGCGCATTCAAACCCCGCTCCAGCCCCTATAGCTTCCAGGGACTGGGCAAAGAAGGCCTCGACATCCTGGCGGAGGCCCGCGACATTACAGGCCTGGCCGTCGTCACCGAAGTCGTCGGTGTTGAGCAGGTCTCGCTGGTGGCGCAATCCGCCGACATACTGCAAATCGGGGCGCGAAATATGCAGCACTTTCCTCTGCTGGAAGCCGTGGGCAAGACCAGTAAGCCCGTCCTGCTCAAACGCGGCATGAGTGCCACTCTCGAAGAATTGCTGCTGGCGGCCGAATACATCATCAACGCCGGCAACAAAAACATCATTCTCTGTGAACGCGGCATCCGCACCTTTGAAGACTACGTTCGCAACACGCTGCCGCTGGCGGCGGTGCCCGAACTGCACGAGAACACGCATCTGCCGGTGATCGTGGACCCTTCCCACGGCACAGGCCATGCACACCTCGTGCCGCCAATGTGCCTGGCCGCGGTGGCGGCCGGCGCCGATGGACTGATTATCGAATCCCATCCCGACCCGGAACACGCCGCATCGGATGGCGCCCAGTCGATTACCCCGGCAGCCCTCAAAGACCTGATGAAACGTATCAGACGTGTCGCTGAGGCCATCGATAAAACAGTCTAAACAGGAAATGAGAAAAATGACATTGCTGCACGATACGCAACTCTTTTTGCGGGACATCATTTTGGAAGCGGGACAGATTACGCTGCATTATCGCCGGCGGCTGGATAAACTAAAAGTCAGTCCAAAAGCCCATCGGGATTTTGTCACCGAAGCCGATATCGCGGTGGAACAGTTTCTGATACAGAAAATCAGGCGGCGATTCCCTGACCACGCCATATTCGGTGAAGAAAGCGGGCAAACGGCGGGAAATGAATACCGCTGGGTCATCGACCCCATCGACGGTACAACCTCCTTCCTCCACGGCCAGCCCTTTTATTCCATTTCCATCGCGCTCGAATATAAAAATTCCACCCTGCTCGGCGCCGTCTATCTGCCGGCAATAAATGAACTTTTCGAAGCCATGCGGGAACAGCCGCCCACATTAAACGGCTCCGCAATTCGTGTCTCCGGTCAAAAGGACCTCGGCGAATGTGTGCTGGCCACGGGATTTGCGTGTCTGCGACAGGAGCGGGCGTCGCGAAATCTGAAATATCTCTGCCAACTGCTGCCCCAAATCCGGGACATCCGCCGCTGCGGCTCGGCAGCAATGGATTTATGCTATGTCGCTTGCGGACGTTTTGACGGATTCTGGGAACTGAACCTGAATTTGTATGATATCGCCGCGGGAGCCTTCATCGCCGAACAGGCCGGGGCCGTCGTCAGTGACTTTTCCGGAACGAAAACAGACCTGCCGGGCGAAATCCTCTGCGCCAACGCGACAATCCATTCGGCGCTGCAACCCCTGCTGCGGGAAGCCAAAAAAACGGAATTTTCTTCCCGCCCCGCTCAAAAATAAGGTCTAACGCTAACGTAAAATTGTAGTATTTGACCTTTTACTATTCACCCAATTATCTTCCGGCGGCGGGAGAACGGCGAACGGAATCTTCTTTGTGAGAGTGGCTGGTGTCGCCATTCAGAACTTTCATCGCCTTGCTCACATCAGCGACCTTCAGCACGCCGGTGGTTCGACCGCCGCGGGCGCCGGCCGTTACATATGCATACGAAATGTTGATATGCGCCTCGGCCAGCTTGGCCGTCACATCCGCCAGCGCGCCGGCTTTATTGGACAAATTCACACACAACACATCCGTTTCATTGAACTGCAGATTCAGACGATTCAGCACTTCACGGACCTTTTGCGACGACGAACCCACCAGCCGCATCACGCCATGCTCAGCGGAATCCATCATCGTCATCGCCACAATATTAATCTTCTCGACGGCCACCTCATGAAGAACGCGAGCCAGCACGCCAGGCTTATTAACCATAAAAATTGAAAACTGGGTTTCGAGATACATAACCATCCCCTTTCTTGCCCATTATTTATTTGCCGCAATACCATCCTATGCGAGTCAATCGTCTGCAGGCTGGGCCAATGCCTTCAGGGCCGACTCGATGTCGGGATAAAATTCAAACACTTTATCCAGATTGGTAATGCGAAACACACGCGTCAAATTAGGGTTGATGCCGCTGATAACCAACGCACCCCCGCAGTCTTTCAATCGCCGCCATACATCCACCAGCAGCCCCAGCATCTGCGAACTGAAAAAAACCACATGACTGAAATCCACAATCATTTTCGTCGGCTGACTTTGCCCAATCAACTGCCGCAAATCATGAGCGATAGTTTCCAGTCCTTCCACGGCACTGATCGCCGCGGCATCGAAACGGATTATCGTAATCCCATCCCGAACATCAATTTCCATAACGCCCCTGTGCTCCATCAACCTGTTTCTCCTGACAAAAAACCATTATACCACAACCCGATTAACCAGTCAATCACCCGCCGACAGAGTTGTCATACGATTTTGTCCGTTTTCCAGCAGGCGGCACAGTGCTGATCGGCTTTGCCCTCCAATTTTTGGTCCTCCGTTTTGCACCGTTCTTCAGCCCAGGGACAGCGCGGATGGAAATGACATCCGGCCGGCGGATTGGCCGGGCTGGGGACTTCGCCTTTGAGAACCATCCGGCTGTGTTTTTTTTCGGGGTTGGGCTGGGGGATGGCGCTCAAAAGCGCTCTCGTATAAGGATGCAGCGGGCGAAGATACAAGTCATCCCGCCGGGCATATTCGACAATCCGCCCCAGATACATCACCGCGACATACTCGCTGATATGCTCCACCACCGCCAGGTCGTGTGCGATAAATAAATACGTCAGGCCGAGCTTCTCCTGCAAATCCTGCAGGAGATTGATAATCTGCGATTGAATCGAGACATCCAGGGCGCTGACCGGCTCATCACAAACGATGAACTTCGGATTGACCGCCAGCGCCCGGGCGATGCCGATGCGCTGCCGCTGACCGCCGGAAAATTCGTGCGGGAAACGCTCCGCGTAACGGGCTGAAAGCCCCACCTGCTCCAGAATCTCATTTACCCGCAGGCTGCGCTGCCGGCCCCGCGCGACACGATGAACCGTCAGGCCTTCACCGACAATATCCCGCACGGTCATTCGCGGATTCAGCGACCCATACGGGTCTTGAAACATAATCTGCATTTGGCGGCGAAGATGCTTCATCCGTGAAGCGGCAAGCCCCAGCACATCTTGTCCTTCGAAAAAGACCTTGCCGTCTGAAGCGGGTATCAGACGCAGCAGCGTCCTTCCCACCGTGGTCTTGCCGCAGCCGCTTTCACCCACCAGGCCCAGCGTCGAGCCCTGGCGAATGGAAAAGCTCACCCCGTCAACCGCCTTGACATAGCCCACGGTACGGTTCAGCACGCCCTTGCGAATGGGAAAATGCGTCTTAAGGTCTTTCACTTCAAGTAATGTATCTTTTTCCGGCATAGTTTTTTCGTTATTTTAACCTTTTTACTTTGAAACGTATCCTTTGGCGTACCAGCAGGCCGCACAATGGCCGGGCGTGACTTCCTTCAGCAACGGCTCGACGGTCTGACAGCGCTTGTCATTACTTCCGATGGGACAGCGCGGATGAAATTTACAGCCCGACGGAAACGCCAGCGGATTGGGAACGGTACCGCCGATCACCCAAAGCCTTTCCTTACGCTCACCCAGCCGCGGCAGCGACCGCAGCAAGCCCTGCGTATAAGGATGCAGCGGCTCGGCGAAAAGTGCCTCCACCGGCGCCTTTTCAACCACTCTGGATGCGTACATCACCACCACCGTCCGGGCCGTTTCCGCCACCACGCCCAAATCGTGCGTAATCAGCAGAATACTCATTTGGTTTTCTCGCTGCAAGCGGTTCAATAAATCAAGAATCTGGGCCTGAATCGTCACGTCCAGCGCCGTGGTCGGTTCATCGGCGATTAAAAGTCCCGGCGAACACGACAGTGCCATCGCAATCATCGCCCGCTGACGCATTCCGCCCGACATCTGGTGCGGATATTCGCCCACACGCCGCTCGGGGTCGGCAATCCCGACCTTGCGAAGCATATCAATAGCGTTATCCCATGCTTGCGAACCCCCAATACCCTGATGAAGGCTGATGGCCTCGACAATCTGGTTGCCGATGGTAAAAACCGGATTAAGACTGGTCATCGGCTCCTGAAAAATCATCGCAATCTCATTGCCGCGAATACGCCGCATCTGCGACTCAGCCAGGTCAAGCAGATTCTGTCCCTTAAACAGTATTTCCCCGGCGACAATTTTCCCCGGCGGGTCGGGAATCAGACGCAATACCGACAATGCCGTCACACTCTTGCCGCAGCCGCTTTCACCCACCAGAGCCACCGTCTGGCCGGCCGGAATGTCAAAACTCACGTCCTGCACCGCCCGGGCCAGACCCTGCTGGGTAAAAAAGTGCGTCGAAAGATTTTGTATCGAAAGTAATGTCTCGTTCGTATTCATCATCGCTCTTTAATCGATTCGCAGTTTTGGGTCTAAGCAATCCCGCAGCGCATCGCTGAAAATATTCAGCGCCAGCGAAATCAGAAATATCGCCGCTGTCGCCGCCGCCATTTCCCACCACACATCGCGAGCCAGTTCCGTCCGGGCCGCGTCTATCATCGCGCCCCAACTCGGCTTGTCGTTTTCGCCCAGCCCCAGGAAACTCAATATCACCTCGGCATGGATAAAACTGACAAACCGAAGCGAAAAGTTAATCAAAATAATATGAAAAACATTCGGCAGCAAATGACTGAACAGAATACGAAAGTCCGAACAGCCCATCGCGCGGGCTGCCAGCACGTATTCGCTTTCCTTGCGTTTGATAATCTCGCCGCGAATCAGCCGGCACAGCCCCACCCAACTGGTCAACCCGATAGCCAGATACACCGCCGGGGCGCCGCGAATTTCGACGCCGAAAAATTCCCGCCCGCGTAATGCCACCGCAAACGCCATCAGCAGCAAAATATACGGAATCGTCCCCAGCGTCGTATAAAACCAGACAATCGTCTCATCGACCCAGCCGCGATAATACCCGGCCAGCGCCCCCAGCGGCACCCCGATACCAATACTGATAATCGAGGCACAAAACGCCACCAGCATCGATGTTTTAACGCCGTATAGTGTTTTTCGCAGTGTCGATTCACCCAGAAAATCCGTCCCGAACAGTGACCAGCCCTTGACTTTGGTCTCCGACTGCTCCGGCTTGAAATCATACTGGGCCATCGGCTTCTGATAACTGGGCCCCACCTGTTCATTCCAGCGAACGATCGGCACGTCCAGTTTAAATATCTTCTTGAATGTCTCCGTCTCCACAATACCGACAAATGCCGCCATCGCCGCATAAATCAGAACGATAATAAAGCAGACCATCGCCAGCTTGCGTCGGCGAAGCCTGCGAAAAGCGTCCGACCAGTAACCACGCGACACCGGCTCGTTTTGCTGTGTTGTTGTTTCACTCATATCTTAACCTGTTATTCACTCCGACCCGCAGGGTCGTCCTCACTTTTCACTTTTACCCTTTTATTTTTTACTTACTTAAAGCTGATTCGCGGGTCCACCAGCGCGTAGCAGATATCCGTCAGCAGCGTAAAGACCACGATCAGCAGCGAAAAAATAAATGTCATTGCGTTAATAATAAAAAAGTCACGCGACCCGATAGCTTCAATCATCAGGTATCCCAGCCCCGGAATGCCGAAAAACCGCTCCAGCAGAAACGACCCCAGAATCAGCGTCGGCAGCGCCAACACTACGTTGGTAATAATGGGAATCATCGCATTCTTCAGCACATGTTTGAACAGCACTCGCGACGTAGAAAGTCCCTTTGCAAAAGCCGTCCGGACATAATCGTTGCGAATTTCATCCAGCATAATCGTGCGGTAGAACCGCAGTTCAGCCCCCAGCCCGGCGATAATGCCAATCACTATCGGCAGCCCAACGCTTTTAATCATCGGCTCTTCCGGCAGGTAAATGATCGGAAACCAGTCCAGTTTGTACGCAAAGAAATACTGTCCGAAAATAATGAAACTCAGGTATGGAATACTCATCCCCGCCACACAGATCACCACCGCCGAAACGTCCCAGACCGTGCCGCGGACAAAGGCGATAATCAGCGCCAGGCTCACCGCCACAATCAGCTCGCCGCAAAACATCGGCCCTGTCAGCATCAGCGAAGGCCCGACGCCCCGGCGGATCTTTTCGCTGATGCGTTCACGGTCCATCGCCCGCCCGAAATCAAACGTGACCGCTCTCTTGAAATGGTCGATAAACTGGCTGTCCCACGACAAAAACAGCGGCTTGTCAAATCCGTACTCGTGGCGGATTTCGTCAATCGTTTGCTGGTCGGCATTCTTGCCGGCAATCTGCTGCGAAATATCCCCGCCGACCACCGTGAACAGCACGAATGTCACCAGCAGCACGCCGAACACAATCGGTATCATATAAATCAGTCTGCGAATAATAAAGGCGGTCATTTGCCTTCCCTTTCCAGCTTCTTCAGCAGCGCCGGATACTCTTCCCGCTGTTTCACATCCACCCGACGGTACTTGCATAACCCATGGCTGTAAAGCTGAGGTTTGAAATTCTTATACCAGTCATGGCCTAACGTATAAGCAACCCGGTGAAGTATAAATACGGCGGGATAATCATCCATCGCCATATGTTCCAATGTCCGGTAAATTTCCACCCGTTCCGGGCTGGACTGCATCACACGCACTTTGTCATATAACGCATCATACGCCGGATTGGAATAGAAAAATTTATTGGCGCCGGGGGCGAAGCTTTTCGTCGTGAACATCTCCAGAAAATCTATCGCATCCGGACACCCGGCTACAATACCATTCATAAACATCTGACATTGCCCCTTGTTTGCCCGTTCCATATAGGTCGGCCAATCCATATAGTCAATGCCCAGTTCCAGTCCAACTTGTTCAAATTGACGCTGAAAAAACTGGCCGTACTGACGATAGAGCGTGTCGGTGCCAGGCATTGCCAGATTCAATTTAGGGATCGCACCACCCTGAATCTGTTCGGCCTGCTTGAGAAGCTGCTTCGCCTCGGCCAGGTCATATTTGGAGTAACCTGATTGAACGATATCAGGGTCATACGAATCCAGCCCCGGAGGGACAAAACCATGTGCCGGCATCGCACGCCCGTTCGTAAACAAATCAATAAATCGGTTGCGGTCTATCGCCCGACAAATGGCTTTTCGCAGGGGAAGATTCTTTCCCAGCACGGGGTCTTTTAAGTTGAACCCCACCCAATAAATCGAAGGATCGTTATAAATTTGCAATTTCAGACCGCGTTCTATCAGCGACTGTGTCAGTGTGCGTTCAACCGTTACGGCTTTATCAAAATTGTCCTTTGGAATGCCCCGCAATTCATCCATCGCATCAATATTGCCCCGCATCAGCAAAAGCCACGCCGGCTGGTCTTCCTCAATTACACGCCAAATAATCCGGTCGGCAAACGGAATGGGCTTGCCCGCATCATCCAGAAAACCGTTTTCTTTATCGCTCGGCTCTCCCTCCGATGGATACGACTCCCCTCGCCAGTTTTTATTCCGCACCAGTTCAACAAAACAGCTCGGCTGCAGTGTTTTAAGCTTAAAAGGCCCCGTACCCACCGGATGACGGATAATGTCTTCGCGGTAAAAGTCAACGGCTTCATGCGGAATCGGGGTCGTCGAGGTATCCGTCAGGACAATCTCAACGATCTGCGGCCATGGACGGGTCAGCTTGATTTGCAGCGTATAATCATCAATCGCCTGCAATCCTTCCACAGGTCTGCTGTAATCTACATCCCATTGCTTCTTGAATCCCTTCGTGTACTCGCGGAAATCATCGAGACCGACTATTTTACCATCGAACGGAGCCCAGTTCTGACTGGCATATTTGACATTGGCAATGCGTTTGAGGGCATAGACAAAATCCGACGCCTTCAACTCCCGGCCTTTGCCATCCAGAAAACAGGCATCGTCCTGAAAATGAACGTCTTTTTTAATGCGAATCGTATAGGTCAGTCCATCGGGAGATATATCAGGCAAGTCTTCCGCCAATAGAGGGATAATTTCATAAGGCCGCTTCAGATAATGATAGACATAAAGAGCCTCATAGATATGGGCCGCCACCTCCATGGAATACATGTCACGGGCATTGCCCGGGTCCAGCGTTTGAATCCGCGACGGCAGATACGGGCAGAGAATCATCTCGTCTTTAGAGGCAGAGTCGCCTTTTTTTGCGCAGCCGACGGCCAGCATTGCCGCCGCCAGTCCCAAAATCCATTTCGTCCCGTTTATACCATTCATCTCAACGATACTTCCATTTATATTCCTCCCGCTTTTGCGGATCGATTCGGTAATATTTCGTCATCCCCCACCCCGACATCTCATTCTTATACGAGTTGGGCTTGACGTTTTGAATCCATTCGTGGCACATTATAAAGCTAACACGATGATATGCAAATGCGCAAGGCACATCTTCATTGATAATTTTTTGCGCCTCTCGGTACAGGGCCGTGCGTTCGGGACAGTCCGGCATCGTCGATATCTTCTCAAAAATCGCGTCAAACCGCGGATTGGAATAATTGCAATCGTTAGGATACGGAATATTTTTGCTGTAAAATAGTTGCATAAAACTCTCCACATCCGGATAATCCGCCGTCCAGCCGGCAATAAACATCTGCATATCACCCTTGCGCATCTTTTCCAGAAACGTCGGCCAGTCAAACAAATCAATCTCAACATCCAGCCCGATTGCCGTCATACACCGCTGCATATACTGACACATCTGGCGGTAAGTGGAGTCGGTTCCACCGATAGCGATACGCATCCGCGGAATTTCCCCGCCGGCAATCTTTTTCGCCTCCTCAAGACATTCCCGCGCCTTGGCCATATCATAATAAGAATTGGAAATCGCAATGATATTCGGGTCATACCCCGGCATTACCGGCGGAATAAAGCCATACGCCTCATGTGCCCTGCCGTCAAAAAAAATGTCTATGAATTTTTGGCGGTCGATGGAATAACTGATCGCCTGACGCAGCGGCTTATTATTCCCCAGCACCGGGTCTTTCATATTAAACGCCACCCAGAAAGTACTTGGCTCGTCAAAATTTATCATCCGGATATTCCGGCTGGTGAATTCCTCGCTCATTTTTACCCCGGCAGTGAACACCTGCCCGAAGTTGTCCTTGGGAACGCCGACCATATCGAGCAAGCCTTTCAGAAAAAGCCGCCAGCGAGGCTGGTCTTCAACAACAACCCGCCAGACCACTTTGTCAACTAAAGGCAGCGGCTTGCCCGCATCGGCCAAAAAACCGTCTTTGATATCGTTGGGTTCGCCATCCAGCGGATAACGGTCATAATATCGCGGATTCCGTGACGCCTCCACAAACGCCCCCGACAGCCACCGGTCAACCTTAAACGCCCCCGTCCCCACCGGATGAAACCCGATTTCCGGCCCATAGTATTTCACCGCCTCACGCGCCACCGGCGCCGTCGCGATATACGCCATCCAGTATATAAACTGCGGCCACGGACGATTCAGCTTGATCTGCAATGTATAATCATCCACCGCCGTCAGTCCCTCTATGGGCCGGTCATAATCCACTTCGCCCGGCTTGCAGCCTTTGGTATATTCCCGAAAATCATCCAGACCCGCGATACGCCTGTCCAGAATCCACCAGCTTACCGAACGTGTCTTGACATCCGCGATGCGCTTCCATGCATATACCACGTCTTCTGCTCTCAGCAGCCGGCCTTCGCCCCACGGAAAACATGCATCGTCGTGAAAATAAACGTCCCGACGGAGAGGTATCGTATAACATTTTCCGTCGCCGGAAATCGTCGGCATCGCCGCCGCCAGCATCGGAATTATTTCATAAGGCCGCCGTAGATAATGATAATCATACAGCGTATCAAATACATCCGAAGCCACGCACGTCCCCGTCGTATCCCGCACATCCATCGGGTCCAGCGTCTGAACACGCGCACGAAGCCGCTGCTGAAGAACAATTGGTTCATTGGGGTCTATGGAGGATTGTTTCCTGCACCCAGCGGAAAACACTCCTGTTGACAGCAGCACCGCCGAGAAAAATAATACCCTTGCACCGGATTGCAGTCCCGACGTGATGTTCCTGATGGCTTTACGGTACAAACAAAATTCTGTCATCGTCCTGTTTCAAAAGACTTAGGGTTGTGCCGCGGTCTTAGATGTATCCTCGGCAACGGAAGCCTTGGGGGCCGGCGGAAGTGATATGGGCGAGACCCGTATCTTGCCCGAACCATTCTTGCCATAATTAAAACCCAATCGGCCGGCCAGTTCTCCCGCCCTTTCCGCGGTGCCGAAAAGAAATTCGTAATCTTTATCCATGGGCATATTTTTACTCAAATCGATTCTGAATTTCGACATCCACCCCGGGATTTGTTTGCTGATAATATTGTCCTCAACTTCCGCAATCACCGTCACAAGCTGGTCTTTGGCACTCTGCGGTAAATTCTCACCCAGCATATACCGCTGCACAACACAGGAATACAACTGACCGAACCGACTCAGCAATTCCTGTTTCTCCGCCGGGTCAGTGACTGCGGAGAATAATTTGCCCATGTTTTTTAATATCCCGGCATCAATCGTTTCATCCGTCACCGCCCATTTCATATAGGCTTCAATCCGCCGATCTGCCATCACATAAAGCAGCTTGCGGGACGCCGTGGTATTCATCACCGCCGCGAAATCCGCCGCAAACGGCAGCGGCAATGTATCGCTCGAATTCTTGAGATACCCTTCAAGAGCGGAAATAATCTGAGCAGTCAGCTTTTCATCGCCCGTCACATCGGACTTCAACTGTGAAATGATTTCCTTGCCGGTCAAAGACCGTACCGCCCAGTAGCGAACCATAAGATCGACGTCCGACAATTTGCCCATAACCAAATCGGCCAGTTCCACGCCGCCCAGCCGGGTGATTAAAATCATCAGATTTCTTTCAACATTCACTTTCTTGGCGTTTTGTTGCCACTTGCCAACCGTGTCTATCGCCACTTTGAGATGCGTATGGCCGGTTTTCAAATAGGTGGAAGCGTAAAAACTCAGAGAATTTTCGCCTTTGAACTTCTCAAGGTCCTGCCGCAGAGTCACCATCTCGTCTGTATCTTCCGTCAACATCATCTGGTCGATACTTTTGCGCCAGAAATTATCGATGACCTGAAGTGCCGCCGCATCCGGCTGCGTATTGGATTGCGCCAGTTTGCTGCGAACCTCCTCAATCTGGGTCGTATCAACAGACCACGCCGAAAAGGACATCAAAAACACAAGAAAACAAAGCTGTGCACACCTGTTTTTTACCATATTTCGCCTTTTTCGTTTGAAATCACTCTGCTTCGACGAAGCCATGTTTAAGAACCTTACTTGAATAGCCCTAAGATAACCCTCCTCAAATACCCTGTCAAGCCAAATCATACCCGCCGAAAGGCCCATCTCTTAATTTAGGAAAAGGCTTGACACCTGGCCCTAAAAGCCGGTACGATACGCCTTTCTTAAACGCTTTATTTATGGAGATTTCCGGTGAGAATCGTAAAACCAATGTGGATTCAAATCGTTTTCGCCTGTGTCGTTTCGGCTTGTCTTTTCGGCTGCTCCGAAGACCCCAACGACAAGGCCGCTCGTCAGTTTCAGCAGCAAACCTCTGAAACGCTCGATAACTTCGCCAAAAACAGAGACCCACAGGCAACCAGCGAACAACTCGAAAAAACGCTTTCCCGCAGTCGGGCAGGCGGGCTTTCGGGAGATTCAGCCTCGCTGGTCGCGGCGGATATGCGGCTGGCAAAAATGCAATTGAATTGGACCGACCTGCAGGTGCAAACCTCGCAGTTAAGCAAAGCTATCGGAACCCTTAATCAGACACTCGAACGCCTGGCCGACAATACCGCTCAGAACCAGCGCATACAGGGCCTGCTGGCCTTGTCGGATGCGGAAATCGTCGAGACAGAACGATGGATTGGTTCGGACCCCAACGCCCAAAGCCTCAAAGGCCAACTTGCCGAAGCCCAGGCAAAAGAAAAACAGCTTCTCGAAAAAAAGACCGCTTTGCAGCAGAACTACCAGAAGGCCCGCGATACAATGCTCGATCTTGATGCTCAGGCCGACCAAAAACTTCGGCAGGCCCAGACCGCTGCCATTGACAAGCAGGCCGAATTGGAAAAAGCCGGTTTCGACCTCAAAAGCCAGAAAAAAGAATATTATATCAAAGCACAACAGTCCGAAAACGCCTTGGCGGAGGTAAGTTCCGACCTCGAGATAGTCCAGCCCCACCTCAAACGTCTCCAGGATAATCTGCGGCAGACCGAAGAAAAACTGCAAGGTCTAAAAACTTCATCCTCCCGAGATAATCTGCAAAAACAGCGGCAGGAACTGGACGCCGAAATCCGTCAGCAAAAAGACAATGTTAAACAGCAGCTCGACCGGCTCGTCGCTCAACTGACCCAACACAACAAAAACACCGATGAAATAATCAATTCGGTTAATGAAATCATCGAAAAATATCAAAGAGTCAGCTCCCGCCAACTCGAACCGAATGTGAGTATGTCGCTGGGACAGGCCTATGCCCTGGCCGGTGCGATTACGGCGGCCAAAGTGTACACCGCCTCCGACCTCGGATTGCGGCTCGAAGGAATCCTCAGAACGTATGAAACCGTATTGGCGGAAGGACTCTCCTCCCCGATTGCTTCCAAACCCGATATAGAAATGACAAAAAAGGCTATAGCGTATTTCGACCAGGCCGCTCAATTCTATCAACAGGCTGCCTCCGCCGCCGGGCAGCTTCGGGATGTCGATCAAAAAGCCACCTGCGCCGTCCTCAAAGGACAACTTCTGGTCGTCAAAAGCAAAATCCGCCTGGCCGACCGAATCGAAGATTTTGAAACCGCCGAAAAAACACAGCTTGAACTCGACAAGCTGGTGGAAAAAGCAAAAGAGTACGGCCCGCTATTTTCACAATCGGCCACCGCAATACTGCTGACGAAAGGCATCGATTTTATTCCGATGCTGCCCGTTGATTCCACAATGGTGTTGGAAGGAATCAAAAAAGATTTCGTCAATTGGCGCAAACTCCGCACCACCGCCGCCGAAGCCGAAGTCGAACGCCTGCTGACACGGATTCAGGAACTCCGTAAAGAGTATCCCGGCGACGAACAAATTACACCGTTCCTGGACCAGGAACAACAGGCAATGGAACAGGCTAAGGCCAAGGGCTTTGCGGAAGAAGAAGCCGCTCCTATGGACGCTAATGAAGCCGCACCTCCGGCGGATGCCAATAGCGTGGGCGTGTAAATTCAGATTCTTTATCGGAAACTCTGTATGAAATTATCCGATGTGATTCGCCGTGAATGCGTTCAGGTTAATGGCGCCTTTGAAGACAAAGCAATGGTGCTGTGTGAAATCGCCTCGCTGGCCCGAAAAAGCCCCCTGTGCAGACACGTCTCAGAAGAAGCTGTGCTGGAGGCTCTGCAGGAACGGGAAACGCTCGGTTCCACAGCTTTCGGAAATGATATCGCTATCCCCCACTGCCGACTCAAAAACGTACATGATTTCGTGGTCGGCCTGATTTCCGTTCCAAACGGCGTCGATTTCGAAGCGCCGGACCAAAAAAAAATACACCTGATTGTTTTTATTATTGCGCCGACAGCCGACAGCACAACCCATATTCGCCTGCTGTCTTCGATTTCACAGGCGATGCAGGATGCCGCGGCGGTCAAAAAAATGATCACGGCCAAAACAGAAAAGGCTCTTTACGACCGCTTTGTTCAGGCCGCAGAAGGCGACATCCCCACCTATGAACCCGGCCGAAAAAATCTGCTCAGCGTCCTCGTCCAGGACCAGACCATCTTTCAAAAAATCCTCGGCGCAATGGCCGGCATCGAAAGTTGTTCTCTTTCCGTCCTCGACGCTCAGAACAGCCACGCCAGTCTCAAATCCATCCCACTCTTTGCCGCCGTCGGCGCCAATAACCATTCGGAATTCTGCAAACTCATTCTGGCGGTCATCGAGAAAAAACTGACCAACGAAATCATCCGCCGGATTGAAACCGTCACGGGAAGCCTCTCCAAATGCAGCGGTATCCTCGTCACCGTACAGGAATTATCTTTCTGCGCCGGGATGCTCGAACCGTGAGCTTGTCTATACCAGCACAGGGCCTTGTCTGACGCATGGCTGACTTCCGAATCAACTTCTATCAAAATCTGTCCACCTTGCTGAACGCGGGATTGCCCATCCTGCGGGCGATTCGAACCACGCAGCAGCGATCTCTCAGACGCCATCGGCATATCCTCCGGCATATAGAAGAAGACATCCACGCCGGCGTCGAAATGTCGGAGTCGATGAAAGCATTTCCCCGCCTGTTTGAACCCCTGGACGTAATGTTGGTTCATGTCGGCGAACAGACAGGACAGTTGGCCGAAATCCTCAAAAATCTCGGCGACTGGTATCAGTTTATGCAAAAACAAAAACGGATGATTCTGAGCGGGCTTATATATCCCTTTTTTATGATTCATGTGGGAATATTCTTAATACCGGTCCCGTGGGCGACCCTGGATGGCGGAGGCATGGAAACATATCTCCACATTGTGATATCTTCTTTGATTTCATTTTATGCCCCTCTCACAATAATGTTTCTCATAGTCAAATTGACTCCTCCTTCGGGAATTCTGCGTCGTATTCAGAACACCTTCGTGCTGTGGATACCTTTGCTGGGTTCGGCTTTTCGCTGCCTGGCGATTGGACGATACTGTTCTGTCTTTTCCGTGATGTACAAAGCCGGCATCCCGATTCTGCAATGCGCCGAATCCGCAACCTGTACCTGCGGCAATCTGGCTGTCGCTCGTCTTTTCGAAGGCGGGTACACTGCGGCCAAATCAGGCGAACCGATGTCCAATGGCTTCAGTCCGTCACTGCCCCCTGAATTTCTCGAACTGTGGTCCGTCGGCGAAGAATCCGGCGACCTCGACAAAGCCTCCGAAAAACTCGCCGAGATATATCTGGATAAAGCCCAGTTTCGTTTTAATCTCATTTCCACATGGACGCCTCGGCTTATTTACTTCGCCTTTGTCTTTGTGATGGCAATATTGATTGTGAAGGCTTTTGTGAAAATTTACAGTACAATGATTAACAGCCTGGGGAATTTTTAGTATTGCTATTTTTTTCAATGTTTTCTTTAAATCGCCGATAATAACTCCAACCCCGATAAAGGAACGGGTAATACGATGAAACGTCTGTTTCTCAAAAAATCGCAACGCCTCTGTTCCAACGAACAATTCAAGGCTGTTCTGGCTCACAAACAGTCCGCCGTCCGGGGTCTTTTTAGGCTCTGCGTCCGTCCCAACGGCCTGCCCTATCCTCGATTCGGCGTCTCCATCAGCAAAAACACAGGCATCCCCGTCCTGCGAAACCGCCTTAAAAGACTCGCACGGGAGACTTTTCGTCTCCATCAGCACAATCTGCCCCCGAATTGGGATTATGTCTTAATTATTTGGCCGAAAATGTCGAAAAAAACTCCATCGGCGGATAATCCCAAACCGGCGGTAATGTCCTATAACCAGTTTGAAAAATTGTTTCTGGAACTGGTCGAAAAAACAATTGGGAAACACAACAACAGGGAATCGACTTCGGATGTCCCTCAAAAAAACGGATGATAAAAAAAGACTGCTCGCGATCGGCCCCGCTGCCAGACTGGCAAAGGTGTCTCGGCAGAGTCTGCAGTACTATCTGATGATTGGCCTGCTGGAACCGACACAGATTACCTCGACCGGACGGCGCCTTTTTGACGACCTGGCCATCAAAAAAATTCGCCTCATCTGGGAGCTTAATCAGAATGGCTATCCGCTGCGGGCGATTCGGGACTTGTTTGAAGAAAAATTGACCAACAGGAAAGGTCCGGCTTAATGACTGACTACAATTCACTTCAAAAAAGAAAAAATTATATCGTCGGCGCCTTCGTGCTCATCGCGTTTCTCGCTTTCCTCTGGATGCTCGGACGTTTTCGCGACATGCCCTTGTTTGTCAGCCAGGCCAACTCGTTTTATGTGATGGCCAAATTCAGAGACGCCTCCGGCGTACAAAGAGAAACCCCCGTCCAGTTCTGCGGCTATCAAATCGGACGCGTCGTTCTCGTCAGCCCCCCTACTCCTGAGAAAGACGCAAACACAGGCAAATCCTGGCATGACGTTAAGGTGACAATGGCGATTGATAAGAAATACAATACCATCCCCTCTAATGTTAATGTGTTATTGATGAAACGCGGATTGGGAAGCAGCTATATTGAATTGAGAGAAAATACCGATGCTCCGGCGGCGCCGCTGATCGCCAATCGTCCGGAAACCAGATTTCTCTGCGACGAACTTGAGATTAACGGTTCCACGGGACTCAATAGTGAATTTTTCCCGCCGGAAACTCAGAAAAAATTGGAAAATCTCTTGGATTCCATTACGACTCTCGCCGCCAATACCAACCAGATTATCGGTGACGAACAGAATAAAACCAACATCAAAAAAACACTCGATCGTATCGCCACCGCTGCCGAACAGACTCGACAGACGCTTGAGTCCGTCCAGAAATTCTCGGATGTCGGTACGGAAAAAATGACGCAGGTCGCCGAAGACCTTGACGCCGCGGCTAAAGAATTTCGCCAGGTTCTGGAAAAAATCAACAACGGCGACGGCTCCGCGGGCAAATTCCTCAACGACGGCAGACTTTACGAAAACCTTCTCGACAGCTCCGCAGAACTGGAGATGGCTCTGGAGCAAATCAAAAAATGGGCCGCGGACGCTCGTGAAAAAGGTATCCGAATCAAGTGGTGAACACCAGATACGACCAGCTTACAGGCCCTATAATATTAAAAAAGGCTTTTTTCTGTTTCTGTCGCTTGTTTCGCATCCCGCCGCCTGTAAAATTTTTCGCTGTCGTGTCTTCTCTAACCTCTTTTTCTGGAAGGGTTAACAGCTATCATCGCCGCATTTGGGCCCCTGTTTTTTGACTTCATATCCATTATGGGTTATATTATATGTGTTGCCGGTGCAAACCTAAGGCGGTTAACGCCGAAATGAACGAATCCTGGGAACGTTCGAAAACAGCACAGCGGGCAACAGGGAGCGCAGCCTACAATTTATTAAACGTAAATGTGCTTGCCTCCCTTTTTGATGCGTATGATGTTTAGGTTGACGGAAACTTAAACAGGAACATAATTTCAGAGTTGGCGCCCTGCCCGCAAGCGCGTGGACAGGGCGCTTATTCTTTAAAGCAGCCGAACCGTCTCGATTCGGATTTTACCATTCTATTGCCCACTATGAACAAACCTTCACCGAGATAATCTCCACCGGCTCTGCCGGCACATCATCATAATGGCTTTTGTGGCCGGTTTTCACCGCCGCGATTTTATCCACCGCGTCAAGACCTTCCGTCAACTTACCGAATACCGCATAACCAATCTTGTCCGGCTGCGGGCCGCGATAATCGAGAAAATCATTGTCCGCATGATTGATAAAAAATTGACTTGTCGCGCTGTCCGGGTCGTTGGTCCGGGCCATCGCTATCGTCCCCCGTTTATTCTTCAGCCCGTTGGACGCTTCATTGACTATCGGCTCGTTGCAGGCCTTGTTTTGCAAATCCTTGGTCATCCCTCCGCCCTGAATCATAAATCCCTTGATTACCCGGTGAAATATCGTCCCGTCGTAATAGCCATCTTTCACGTATTCCAGAAAATTCTTCACTGTTATCGGCGCCGCCCCGGCGTCAAGCTCTATCGTTATATCCCCCAGCGTCGTCTGCATTTTCACTTTCGTATTAGCCATCGCGATACCTTTCTGTCATAGTGGTTAATTCCAAAATTTTGCGAATTATAGACATACCAATCTCTCTTGTCCACGATTTTCCTCACCCCCCATACGTCAACCCGACCGAGTGCGAGGGGCCTGTTGAAGCTGATGCTGGCCAACCACGCCGAGAAACAATGGAAATGGAATGGCAGACCCTACACCTGCAAACCCGGACAATTGATCACCTCTGCAAATTCGCCGGCTAAAAAATGCGGTCCGTTCACCATCACTGTAACAGTTGACGATGGTTTCAATGACCCGCCGTCCTATAGCGTTCAGCATAATTTTACGATAGATGCCTGCCAGACCTTACTTAACCTCCGCGGCTTGTCGTGTTGCGATGGGTACATACCCTGCCTCCAGCCCCGGCGGCGGTGTTACAATCAGGGCAGGATCAATATTCGCCAGTTTTCCAAGGGTCGGCGGCGACAGGTAATTGCGATCTTTCGTCCAGTTTCGGTGGAGTTTTTCCACCCGTTTCTGCAGGGCATCCCGCTCTAAAGCCGTCAGGTCGGCATTGAGCAAAGCAGGTTGATCGGCGAATCGATACCAGTAGTAGGTCACCACGCTGCCGTCTCCCGGATGCGCCTGGAATGGACCCGCGACAGGGCCGGGCTGCTTCCAGCAACTCTGAGGATCATCCGGAGTGACGTAGGGCTCAGAAGGCCTCTCGGCGGGCCGACTGAAGCGAACCTCGGCTAGTCCTGTTTCGGCCGGAACGTCTTTGGACGACACCACAACCCATTGCGGCTTCTTTCCATCTTCATCGACCAGGCGATAGTATTCGGGCAATATCACCAGCGAGCCATTTTTTGTATCTTTTTTCATAACCAGTTGGTTGTTCCACCGGTACCCGAAGGTGTTTGGATCAGGCGCCATGGGAGTAGCAAAAGAACTCCAGGCCAGCGACACCCTTTCTTTCTGTGCGACGGAAGGCGTATATATCTTCCAGGTGGCTCCCCCTTGTCCCGGGAAAGTATGTACAACCGATCCCAAGGGGTCGATAGTGCCGCTTGCCGCAGGGCCGCCCTTAAACCAGGCTTGCACGGCATCCCAAAGTGCCTTCTTTTTGTAAGAAGTCACGCGGTGTACAACCACTGAATCGCCCATGGGCCCTCGTGGAAACGCGGTGGGAGCGATTCGGGCGTAGGTATTCCCTTTGGCGTCAACCGATTGAACACTGGGGATATATTGGGTTTCCATCTGCAAGGCCCTGTTGGGCTGTGATGGACGAGTATCCAGAAACATTCCAGCCAAACAAGGATCGTCCACTGATGGGTGAGACCAGAAATAGGGGGTAAAAAAAGCAACCGGGCCTTTGAAATTGCCCGTGTTTAAAAACAAGGTCCAGCAGTTGTTTCCGGTGGGAATGTTCTTGCCGGCCGTGGAGGACTTGGCCTCCGTCAACGGAAGCGTCAGATAGCCGTAGCCGAACAGTTCACCACAGGTGCCTCGCTTCAGATTCAGACCATCGGGAGGCCATAGCAGCCAGGGACTGATCTGCGCAATACCATAATTGCCTTTTGGTTCATCCCAATTCCTTCCTTTACCAGCTCCTGGGCCATTCGCCCATGCACTGAAATTCAGGGCCACACCCCCCATAATGAATTTCGGTGTCTCCGTGGCAAATCGTGTGTCGTGCCACCATCCCAGCCCGCCCTCAATATCGGAATACAGTTTTTCGGTAACCGGAACGTCATACTGTGCGTGCATCCAAGTTCCAAACAAGCCTGTCTGAAAACGATTACCTGGATATTCAGCCAATAGAGGCCATGCCGCTACATACAAAGAAAATCCTGCGTCGTAAGATTCCGGTACTTTCTCGTTAGGCACAATCAGATAGCCGGCCGTCTCCGCGTTCTGTATTCGATTCGAGCCGCCCATCAGGGGCGGTACGGGAAAGACACATACGGTCGCCAGATATGAAATGATCAGTATGAAGATGCTTTTTTGCAGCTTAAGCGAAGATAACCGACAGCCCTCTGTTTTTAACATATTAATCCATCCTTTTCGCTCTTTTCATCTCGGCCAAACGGCAGCGGCCGCAACCGGTTATTTAATACCTTCTCAAGCTTGCTGAGGATATAACTTAACAGCATGGTTGTCGCCGTGCCTATCACGATAAGCCAGTTCCATGCCAGGTCAATCCGGCCGAATTTTTTCAACAGCAGCAGAGTCATCATGGCAACAGTGCTGATGATCATGGCGGCGATATTGGCATAGTTCGCCTTTGTCTTTGTCAGTATGCCCAGCAGAAATACCCCGAGCGTAGCGCCGCCCGTCACGGAGAATATCTCGAATGCAAACCAGAGTATATTCTGGACCGGGGCGCATGCCAGTGCAATCAGTGCCAGTATCAGGCCGAAAACAACAATCGCCAGGCGGGATACCAGAAGATAGTGCCTTTCCCCGGCCCCGGCGCGGATGACGGGACGGTAAATATCACATACAAACGACGATGCCAGCGATGCCAGCGGTGAATCGATGCTGGCCAGAATGATCGCCGACAGCAAAAGCCCTTTAAGCCCGGCCGGCAGAAAATTCGTGATAAATTGTGACATCACTTCTTTGGCCTGCCCCAGCACCGCGATGTCGGGGTGCTGCCGGTAGAAGATAAACAGGCCGGTGCCGATGGCAAGGTAGATACACAGCACGGGCAGCCCCAGAATGATGGTCATAAAGATCGTTTCCTGACTTTTTTTGTGTGTCTGGACGGTGAGCAGCCGCTGCGCCATCTCCTGATCGGTACCGAAGACAGCAAGGCCGATGAAGAAACCATTTGCAGCGACCGCCCAGAATGTCGCGGGATTATTCAGTTCGAAGCGGAAGTCGAACAGGCTCAACCGGCCCGCATCGACGGCAATTTGTACGGCCGACCCAAAAGGTCCTTCGACCCGATAGATGAGGTACGCCAGCAGAACCGCGCCTGCGGCGATGATCATCATGGCCTGATAAGCACCGGCCCAGACGACGGCTTTAATGCCCCCAAATGCGATAAAAATGATGCTGACGACACTAAACAGCAGCACGGCAAAACCAAGCGACCACCCCATAATCACGGCGACTCCCATGCACGCGGCATACAGGCGGACGCCCGCGGCGATAAGACGGGTGATAAAGAAAAAAATGGAGCCTGCGTATTGTGTCTGGGGGCCAAAACGGTCCCGGAGATATTCATAGATGCTGGTGCAGTTGTATTTGTAAAACACCGGGATAAAGAGAAAACACACCGCGATGCGGGCGGCGGCCAGGCCGATGAAGAATTGCAGATATTGCCAGTTCTCGCTGTATGCCGTCGCAGGAACTCCGATGAGGGTCAGAGCGCTGATTTCGGTGGCGACAAAAGATAAAGATGCGACAATAG
The DNA here is from genome assembly GCA_016873215.1 of Planctomycetota bacterium. Classification (GTDB taxonomy): domain Bacteria; phylum Planctomycetota; class Phycisphaerae; order Sedimentisphaerales; family Anaerohalosphaeraceae; genus Anaeroglomus. Next base: position 16,422 of record VGXU01000020.1, on the reverse strand, counting down.
GAAAAACTTTCCGTGAACCAAGAAAAAAATCATTGGTATTTTCTTCCCTCCGGCCAAACGCCCAGGAAAGGACAAAAAGCATGGCCACGGCGACAGCAACGATAGCCATATCCGCGCCGTTTATGGCCGCAAGTATACAACAGGCCGGGCAAAGGTCGGTCATGGTGCTCTTTCTATTACTTTTCGTAATGAGTCATCGTTCTGCCGGAGAAGTTTCCGCGCGCCGGTAAAGTCCGTATTTCGAAAATACATGACAATGGCCGCCTTGACCCTCCCCCGGGCCCGGCCCAGCAGAACCTCCGCCTTTTTTCGGCTAAGGCCGGTGATCCAGGTGACAATGCGGATGGAACGATCTTTGAGTTTTTCGTTTGTGGCGTTCAGGTCAACCATCAGGTTATCGTACACCTTGCCCAGCTTGATCATCACGGCGGTGGTGATGGTATTGAGAACGAGTTTTGTCGCGGTGCCAGCCTTCATCCGTGTTGAGCCGGTGATTACTTCCGGCCCGACGACGGGATTGATAATAATGTCGGCAGGCAGATGTTTTACCATCTCCGGTGCACAGGTAATGAATACCGTTGCGGCTCCGAGCTTTCTTGCCCGGCTCAGTGCCCCATGTACAAACGGGGTAAGGCCGCAGGCGGCGATACCGATGACGACGTCATTAGCTTTAACTTTTTTCCTTTGGATTGAACGCATCCCGTCTTCGGCATGGTCTTCGGCGCCTTCAATAGAGCGAACCAGTGCTCGGCGTCCGCCAGCAATGATGCCCTGCACCAGCGTCGGCCTCACGCCAAACGTCGGCGGACATTCGGACGCATCCAGAACGCCAAGCCTGCCGCTGGTACCCGCACCCACATAAAACAATCGTCCGCCTTTTTTAAATCTCTTAACGATGACATCGACGGCCGCCGCAATCGCCTTGCGCTCTTTCGCCACCGCCGGCGCGACAATCATATCCTCGGTATTGATAACCTCTACGATTTGCAGAGTGGATAGCCGGTCTATATTCCTGCTTTTGCAGTTTCTTTTTTCCGTGGTCAGAGTGGCTCTGTCTTTTTTCATTATACCTGAACTATCTTTCCTAAAATGACCGGCCTTTGACCACCCGTTGCGGCAGGTACGCTGCCGGGGACGCCTTTGACCGCTGCCCATGCCAATATCGCAAAAGAAACGGCTTCTTTTGCATCAGGGTCAATGCCAAAATCGCCGGTGGTAAGAATTTCAGTTTTGTCAAGCCGTTCACGCAGCATCTTTATCAATGTTTTATTTTTCGCTCCGCCCCCGCAGAGGATAACTTGCTCCGGCATCTTCGGCAGAAACCGGCGGTAAGCATCGGCGATTGTCACTGCGGTAAAGTCTGTTGCCGTCGCCACGATATCTTCATTGCAAACGTGATGGGTGACAGCATATTTGTAAATATCACGGCTGTACCGGAGACCGAATTCCTCCCGGCCGGTCGTCTTGGGAGGCCGACGGTTAAAATATGGATGATTGAGCATTTTGCTCAGCATCACCCGGCTCACAGTCCCTTTGGCGGCAAATGCTCCATTGCGGTCGTAACGTTTTTTGCCGCCAGAGATAAGATTGATAAGACCATCGATAATCATATTGCCTGGCCCCGTATCAAAGGCAATAATTTTGTCCGGCGACGACGAGGCGGGCAGATACGTCACGTTTGCAATGCCGCCGATATTCTGAACCGCGCGAGTGATACGCTTGTCCGCAAACAGAATATAATCCGCAAACGGAACCAGCGGAGCGCCCTGCCCCCCCACCGCCATATCGGCGGGTCGAAAGTCCGCGACGGTGGTGATGCCCGTCCGTTGTGCGATGACCGCCGGCTCGCCAATCTGGAGCGTTGAACGAACCAGACGCTTTGCATAGCGCCCGCTCGATGGATTGTGGTAAATGGTCTGGCCGTGAGAGCCGATTAAATCAATCGTTTTCAGTGAAATTCCGGAAGAGTCGCAAAGTTTGATTACAGCGTCCGCGAAAATATCCCCCAGAACAAAATTATAATGACAGATTTCGTCAACCGTGGAAGTCGCTGGGTCAAATAAGCTGAAAATCGCCTTGCGGATTGTCGCTGAATAGGGGTACATCGCAAAAGCAGCCAGCCGGGTCGAGCGGTTGTCGATATCAACTATGGCGACATCGACTCCGTCGGCGCTGGTACCGGACATAAGCCCAGCCACGCGAAGACGCTTTTTCGCCGATAAATCGAGTATGGTTCCATGTCTCGCCATATTCAAATTTCCGTTTCGCAAATCCTTTTACGCTTCATTTCGTGAAATTAGAAAAAAAACGCATGAATTGTCAAGGAAATAAAGACAAGCGGATTCCGCCAGCGCGGATTTTTGGCAGGGTTGGCCTGCAGGGATTCTGTATGACGTTGCCGCCGGTCTTTTCCTAGACGTCGGCTTTAGTGTCCGCAAATAACGGTTTTCGACAAAACTCAAAAAGGCGGCCATCATCACCCGCCTTTTTTTATTCTCTGTCCATAAAACAAATCAGCCGCGGGCCAGTTTGGCGAATTCGTCAATCAGGGCTTTGGTATGTTTGCCGCATTTGCCAGAACCGATGGTCTGGCCGTCAAATTCAACGATAGGTACGATGTCTTTGGTCGTCACGGCCATAACCAATTCTTCACAAGCCACAGCCTGCGCAGGCGTCAGATTTTCTTCCACGATGGACAGTCCGCAGTTTTTGGCGATTTTGACCACCATCGACCGCGTAATCGACGGCAGAATCTCCGACCCGAGCGGATGCGTAATCAGCGTCTTGCGTTTGGCATCGACGGCGAAAAACGCACTGCCCGAACCTTCGGTGATATTGCCGGCGTCATTGACCAGAATCGCCTCATAACAGCCCTTTTTTTCGGCGACCATTTTGGCCATCACGTTGGGCAGCAGATTCAACGATTTGATATCGCACCGCTTCCACCGCAGGTCAGGATGCGTGCAGACTTTGATGCCATGCTCTTTTTCTTCAGGATGGCTCTTGAGCGGATTGACCGTCAGGAAGAAATTGGGCTTGAGGCCTTTGGCCGGGAGATGATTGCGAGGCTCCGAGCCGCGGGTGACGTGAAAATAACACCGAGCGTTGTCGAACCCGGCCTTTTCAAACGCGGCGACGACTTTACGCCGAATCTCCTGAACATCCACGCCTTCAATCCAGATTTCCTTCAGGCTCCGGCTAAACCGCTCCAGATGCTCATCGAGGGCAAAAATCCGCCCGCCATAGCTGCGAAGCACTTCATAAACGCCATCGCCAAAAAAAATCCCGCGGTCCTGATAAACCGGGGCCAGTTGGGCCATCGGAATCATATCGTCGTTGACAATCGCCATTTCCATAATTTCGGGTATTCTCCTAAAAATACAGACACAACAAGTCCTTATTCCTGCCAAATGACATAAGAGTATTTCGTCAAAACAGGGCAAAATCCAAAAAAATAAGCAAAATGGAACGTTTTGCTGAAATTTTACGCCGGCTCCAAAATTTTTCTTTACAAAGCCACTTTAACTACTACAATAGCGAATCTTTATAGTCGAATTGAATGCAATGGCAAAATAAATCTCAGGAGTTTTTGATGTACGCAGTTATAGAACAAGGCGGCAAGCAGTTTAAGGTCTCCGAGGGAGACGTAATCAATATCGAGTTGACCGAGGTCGCACCCGACGCCAAGACGATTGAATTGAACAAGGTTTTGTTCGTCAGCGACGGCCAGAGTATCAAGGTTGGCACGCCCTACTTAGACGGCGCCAAGGTGATTGCCAGCTTTAAGGTTTCCGCGGCGGATTCCGTGGTCAGCGGCCCTAAACTGTATCCGCAGACGTTTCGCCGGCGTAAAAACAGCGGCAAGAAAATCGGCCATCGGCAGAAATACCTGCAAATCACTATCGACAGCATCGAAGCTTAAGCAGATAAAAAAACTTCGACTTAAAAATCAAAACGCCCGGAACATCTCCGGGCGTTTTTTTGTTTTTCGGAAGTCGCAAAAACATCAATCCCTTTTTGCAGGTTTCCTGAAAATAAAAATAGTCAACAGGACGCCCAGAATAATCAGATACAAACAGATATTCTGCGAAATAGTCCCGCCCCTGTAAATCGCCCACCATGCGTATTCAAACGGATTGTCGTCACGCAGATATTCAATCAGAAATCGCATTACACCGTAAGCCCAAAGCAGCGTCGCCACAATCAGGCCGGGGCGATGACTGGCATACTTTCGCCAAAACAGATATGCCGCGACGGCCAGCAAAAACGCGCTGACGCTGGATATAATCTGCGTTGGCAGAACCTTCAAACAGCGATATGGGCCTGTGGTCACAAGCTGTTTTTGCGTATCCGTCAGTTTATCAAACGGCTTCAGGGCTGCATCGTATTTATTTTCCGCGGCGGGAATCCAGCTTCCATCCGCGGACAGGTAACCGAAGAAACCATCGTCAATTTTCAAATAGGGTTCTGTGCGATGGCGGGCCAAATCCGGTCGCACCTGACTGTTATAGGCAAATGAATCGTAAGGAAATCGAACGCCGACGGCTGAGTCGGTGACTTTGCCGTGACAGCAGCCGTTGAGGAGACAGCCGATTCGGCCAAATCCAAGGCCAATCATTAAACCAATGGCCAGAATATCCATATACTCCCACGTCGGCTGTCTTTTATGCCTCAGATAAAGCACTAAAAAAACGATGACCAGAACTACGCCGCCCAGAAACTCCAGCCCCCCCTGCCAGACGGCAAAGACGGAAAAGAAATTGTCTATGAACTGGCGGCGATGATGAAACACATAAAACATCCGCGCCCCCAGAATGCCCACCAGCAGCGAATACAAAGCCGCATTGGTGACTTGCTCCGGTTTGCAGCCGGACTGCTTGGCTATCCGCCCCATCACAAATACCGCGGCTAAAAACCCGACGACCATCATCATGCCGTAGCTTTTGACGGTCAGGTGGATAAAGGGAATCTCAAACAGTTCTGGATGCATAAATTTATTCCAGCATTTGATAGCGATTATTTTCGTCGCACATCAGCACCTTGGGCTTATGCGTCTTGAGTTCCTCAGGGCTGTAATAGCCGAAATTTATAATGATGACGATATCGCCCGGCTCGAAACGTCTGGCCGCAGCGCCGAGGATGATAATGTCCCGGCTGCCGGGGGGCGCGGGAACAACATACGTTTCCACCCGCTGCCCGTTGGAGACATTGGCCACCAGTACTTCTTCATACACATTAATCCCGGCGGCTTTGAGCATATCCGAATCAATCGCAATCGAGCCGGGGTAATCGACTTTCGTCTGGGTCACCCGGCCGCGATGAATCTTCCCTTTTAACGCCTTCAAAAACATTGTTTTTCTCTGCAAACTTTAAATTGTTGGTTATCAATTGATTATATCTGAAACCGCGGCGGATTCAAGAAAATAAGCATATTGTCAATCAGCCGGGTCGTCCCCACCCGGCAGGCCAGTGCGACGAGGGCATCGGCCGTCAGCGACGTCATCGGCTGGAGCGTTTGGGCATCCACGATGCTGATATATTCCACCTGCACACCGGCTGTCGTAATCACCTGATTTATTTGCGCAATTAATTGGCTCGTTGAAATTATCCCTTGTTCAACCATCTTTCTGCAGCCGCACAGCGCCTGATACAGACAAACGGCTTGTTTACGCTGTTCGGACGATAAATAGCGATTCCGGCTGCTCATCGCCAGCCCATCCCGCTCACGCACCGTCGGACAGACAATAATTTCCATCGGAAAATTCAGGTCCGTAACCATCCGGCAAATCACTGCGGCCTGCTGGGCGTCTTTCTGCCCGAAATAAACCCTATCCGGCTGCACAATATGAAACAACTTCGCGCAAACCGTAGCCACGCCCTGAAAATGTCCTGGCCGGGACGCACCGCAAAGCCCTTTCGTCATTTGTTCCACATCCACCCAGGTTAAATTCCTTTGCGGATACATTTCCTCGGCCAAGGGAGCAAAAATACAATCGACCCCTAGCGATTCGCATAGTCGGGTATCCGTATCGAGCGTTCGCGGGTACTTGTTGAAATCTTCGGTCGGGCCAAACTGCGTCGGGTTGACAAAGATACTGACTACCACAAAGCTACAATCGGCACGGGCTTTTTGAATCAGCGAGCCGTGGCCGGCGTGCAAGGCCCCCATCGTCGGCACAAGACCGATGATCTTGCCCTGCCTGCGAGCCGCAGCGACAGCATCCCGTACTTCTTTTATGGTTTTCAACAACTGCATCGTATTTTTTCCGCCTCCGGCAGATAATAACGAATTTGGGCCGCGAGTTTTTGTACCTGCTCATCCGTCAGGCACGCCGCAGCCGGGATTCGAATCACCGGACAGACTTTCCAGTCTGCGTAGAGCCTATTATACCAGTCCTGCTGGTGTTTGAGAAACCCCGATTGGATGCCTTGTTCGTATCTGCGGTTTCGCTGATGAATCCGCTCTAAGCAATGCTGTGTCGTGTCATCGATACAGACGATCAGCACGGGCGAAACGACTTTTTTCCTTTGTTCCGCGAATATTTTTTCATATTCCCGCAGAGCATCCAGCTCCAGCCAGTTTTGGGCGTACATCAGGGCCTTGTCAAAGACATAATCGCTCAGATAGACCCGGTCGGGCCTAAGTGTTTCGCGCGACAACTGGCGGACGCTGCTGGAAAGAAAATACAATTCCGAATCGAGAGCCAGTTCCTTTTGCCCAGCATAAACATCCGCCAGGTAGGGGTTTTTGTCATAGTCCTCAAAAATACCCTCGGCCGAAAGGTATTTTAACAGGCCGCTGGTCAGTGTGGTTTTACCGACGCCGATAGGCCCGGCAATTGAAATCAACATCGACATTGCATCGTCAATTCCGAAATTGCAGCCATTCAATCGTCCGTACAGTTCGGAAAAACTCACCTTCAGCAAAGGATGTAAACTATCCGGACAAAGTTCACACAGACCCGACAGAACGAAACTCCGCAGATGGAGCTGTTTGTGCGGTACAGACAAGGTCGGCTGCTCGATAATGCTGTCACCGTACAACAGTAAATCAAGGTCGATGGTGCGCGGCCCCCATTTTTTCGTCCGCACCCGTCCCAATTGATTTTCGATGCGCTGTAATCGCGATAAAAACTCCGTTGGCGGCAGCATTGTTTCCACTTCCGCCACGGCATTCAGATATTTCGGCTGCGGATACGGCGACAAAGCTTCGGTTTCAATGATATGGCTGGTGCGCAGGAGCCGCACGCCATCCGTCCGCGACATCGCCTCCAGGGCCGATTGGATAATCCCATTTCGGTCGTCCTGATTGGACCCAAGGCCTATATAAGCAATTGTTTGATTCGACATAAAAATTATTAAATCCGAAACTCGAAATCCGAAGCACGAAACAAATCGAAAATACAAACAGCAAAGTTCAAAACATAATTTGTTTTGATTATTTGAATTTCATACATTCGAATTTGTTTCGAATTTCGATATTCGGATTTCGACTTTTCTGTTTACAGATTTGCAATTCTGTCCATCGCTTCTTTGACCCGTTCTGGCTGGTTAAAGGCGCTGAGACGCAAGTAGCCTTCGCCGGCGGCGCCGAAGCCTGCGCCGGGCGTGCAGACCACGTTGGCCTTCTGCAATAACAGGTCAAAAAATTCCCACGAACCGACATTATTCGGCGTTTTAACCCAGACATACGGCGCGTTGCAGCCGCCATAAACTTTATAGCCCAGTTCTGTCAGCGATTTGACCATTAACGCTGCGTTCTCCATATATAAATCAATGATGCGGCGAACCTGCTGCTTGCCCTGAGGCGTATAAACCGCCGTCGTCCCGATCTGCGTCACATAGCTGACTCCGTTGAACTTTGTGCAGTGCCGACGGTTCCAGAGCGGGGCCACTTCCACTGCCTTGCCGTCTTTGGTATAAGCTTTTAATGATTTAGGTACAACCGTAAACGCACAGCGAATGCCTGTAAAGCCGGCGGTCTTGGAATAACTGCGAAATTCAATCGCCACATCCTTTGCGCCGTCGATTTCATAAATTGTATGCGGCAGTTTGGGGTCACGAATATAGGCCTCATACGCCGCGTCAAACAGAATCAATGATTTGTGCTGTTTGGCGTAATCAACCCAGACCTTTAGTTGTTCTTTGGTCGCCACCGCGCCGGTGGGATTGTTGGGATAGCAGAGGTAAAGGATATCCACCTTTTCCTTCGGCAGCGCGGGGACGAAATTATTTTGGGCGGTACAGGGCAAATACACGATTTTTGCATACCGGCTGTTAGCATCGCAGTCGCCGGTACGGCCGGCCATCACGTTGGTATCCACATAGACCGGATAGACCGGGTCGGTCACGGCAATAATGTTATCCAGGCCGAAAATTTCCTGGATATTGCCCGTATCGCATTTGGCGCCATCGCTGATAAAAATTTCATCCGTGTCGATTTTCACGCCGCGTGAGGCATAATCATTTTCGACAATGACCTTGCGAAGAAATTCATAGCCCTGTTCCGGTCCATAGCCGTGAAATGTATCCCGGCGGCCCATCTGGTCCACCGCCTCATGCATCGCCTTAATCACCGCGTCAGGCAGCGGCTCGGTCACGTCGCCGATACCGAGGCGAATAATCCGCGCTGCGGGATTGGCCTTGGCAAATGCCGCCACGCGACGACCGATTTCGGGAAACAGATAGCCCGCTTTAAGTTTCAGAAAATTCTCATTAATCGTAATCATTGCTTTTCAAGCTTTCATTTATAAATGTGTACGCACATAATTGACCGCATTATTAAAAATAGTCATTCCGTCGGGTGTTCCGTCTTTTTGCTTCAGCCGGGTCCAGCGGGGATGCTGCGTCCACCGTACAAACCGTTCCGGATGCGGCATCATCCCCATCACCCGCCCCGTCGAATCCGTCAGCGCGGCAATATCATCCGTTGATCCGTTGGGGTTAATCGGAAACGCCCCCGGCTTGCCGTTTTCATCGACATAACGAAACGCCACGTGCCCGCCGACTTTGATGCGTTCTAGCGTCTCGGCGTCTCTGGTCACAATTTTGCCCTCGCCATGCGCAACGGGCACATACAATCTGCGATTGGGGTCAACGAATACGCACCGCGTCGTCCCAGGCTGCAAATACACCCAGCGGTCTTCATATTTACCGCTGTCGTTGTCGGTCAGCGTCGCGGGCATATTATTCATGTCCGGCGTCGCCCTGCCGTCCAAATCAGGAAGCAAGCCCGTCTTAATCAGCACCTGAAAACCGTTGCAGATACCGAGAATGAGCTTGCCCTGCTCGACAAACCGGTGCAGCGGCTCGGTCAGATGATGCACGACCTGGTTAGCCAGAATTTTTCCGGCGGCCACGTCGTCGCCATAACTGAACCCTCCGGGAAAAACCAGAATCTGGAAATTATTCAGCATCGTTGGGTTTTCGATAAGCCGGTTAATATGAATCCGTTCTGCGGCGGCGCCGGCCGATTGCAGAGTATATTCTGTTTCCACGTCGCAATTGACGCCCGCCGCCCGCAACACTAACGCTTTTACTTGTTCCATAATAAATTTCTCTGGCCCGAAAGGCCAATCCTTAATTTTACCTTTTTCCTTTTACCTTTTTACTTTTCGTTACCATGCTAATGGCTTTTGCCATGCGTTCTTGAGTGTTTGAATATCGCAATCCACCACCACCGCCTGATTTTTGTCCTTAATCACCAGCCGGCCGCTTTGCGTGATTTTTCCAAGCTGGCCAAACGGCAAATCCGCCATCAGCGACGCAAACGCATGGAAATTCTGCGGCGACACTTCCACAATGTACCGACTGTTGGATTCACTGAACAGCATTGCATCCGTTCGAACACAGTCTTTGGATACGGGCAATCCCCGCAGGTCGGCTTCGATGCCCAGCCCGCCGGCAAATGCCATTTCCGCCAGCGCCACAGCCAGCCCGCCTTCGGAACAATCATGACAGCTTCGCACCAGCCCCTTGATAATAGCCTCGTGCATTTTTTTCGCCGTCCGCGCGGCCCGTTTCAAATCCACCTTCGGCACGTTGGCTCCCAGGTGGCCGCGGATGCGGTAATAATGCGAGCCGCCCAGTTCGTCGCCGGTCAGGCCGACAATAAACAGCAGGCTGCCCGCTTCTTTGGCGTCCATCGTCACGCAGCGTTTGACGTCATCGACAATACCCATCGCGCTGATCAGCAGCGTCGCGGGAATGGAAATCACCGTGCCGTCCTCGCAGACAAATTCGTTGTTGAGCGAATCCTTGCCGGAGATAAACGGCGCGTCAAATCCCATCGCCCCGTCATAACAGGCCTGCGCTGCGCGAACCAGCGAGCCGAATGTCGTCGGGCGAGTGCAGTTGCCCCAGCAGAAATTATCCAATAGCGCAATCCGGTCCGGCCGGGCGCCCACGCAAATCAAATTGCGAATCGCCTCGTCGATACCCGACAGCGCCATCCAGTACGGGTCGATTTCGCCGTAGCAGGGATTCATTCCGCAGGCAATCGCCAGCCCCTTGTCGCTGTGGTGCAGCGGACGAATGACCGCCGCGTCCGACGGCCCGTCGTTGACGACACCCGTCAGCGGCTTAATCACGCTGGCGCCCTGCACTTCGTGGTCGTACTGGCGGATGACCCATTCCTTACTGGCGACGTTATAGCTGGATAAAATCGCCAGCACATCATCGTTATGATTTTCTTTATTCACGGCCGCCGGATCCGACAGCTTCGGCGCGTTCCACACGGCCTTGCGGGAGTATTTCGAAAGACCTTCATGCAGAAATTCCATCTCCAGCCGGCCCACTTCGGTGCCGTTATAACGCAGCACAAGCTGGCGGTCGTCCGTGAACTGGCCAATGACTGTCGCCTCGACATCTTCGGATGCAAACAAGGCCAGGATTTCGTCAACCTTATCAGGCCCGACGGCGATAACCATCCGCTCCTGCGCTTCGCTGATCCAGATTTCCGTATAATTGAGCCCCGCGTATTTGAGCGGCACTTTTTCCAAATCGACGACGGCGCCGAGCTTTTCGCCCATTTCGCCGACGGCGCTGGAAAGCCCGCCCGCCCCGCAGTCAGTAATCGCATTGTAAAGATTTTTGTCCCGTGCCGTCAGCATCACGTCGAGCATTTTCTTTTCGGTGATGGCATTCCCAATCTGCACGGCATGGGAGAAAATATCCTCATGCTCGTGTGTCATCTCGCCGCTGGAAAACGTCGCGCCGTGAATGCCGTCGCGTCCGGTGCGCCCGCCGACAACGACGACATAATCGCCCGTCCGTGCGTGCTTGAAGCATTTGTCTCGCGGAATCAGGCCGATATTGCCGCAGAAGACCAGTGGATTAGCGATATAACGGTCGTCGAAATAAATCGCACCGTTGACGGTCGGAATACCCATCCGGTTGCCGTAATCGCGTACGCCGGAGACGACGCCTTTCATAATCCGACGGGGATGCAGCACGCCCTTCGGCACCTCGGACAGCTTCATATCCGGCCGGGCAAAACAGAAAATATCCGTATTGGCCACGGGTTTGGCGCCCATTCCCGTACCCATCGGGTCACGGATAACGCCGCCGATACCGGTCGCCGCACCGCCGTAAGGGTCCAGCGCGGAAGGATGATTATGCGTCTCGACCTTGAAACAGACGGCCGTGTCATTTTCAAATTCAATCACGCCGGCATTGTCGGCAAAAACCGATATGCACCAGTCCTTGTTCAAATCCTGCGTCGCCTTGAAAACAGTCTCTTTGAGAAGATTATTGAAATGAATGGCCTTTCCGTCACATTCCATATCAACGGCGCTTCGAAATGTTTTATGGCCGCAATGCTCGCTCCACGTTTGTGCCAGCGATTCGAGTTCGATATCCGTCGGCTCGCGTCCGATGCGTTTAAAATAATCCTGAATCGTCCGCATCTCCGTCAAGTTCAGGAATAAATCTTTCCGCTTGCTCAACTGCGTCAACTGCTCATCGTTCAAATCCCGAACCGGGATATGTGTCAGGCTGAATTCATAAGGTTTTGTATGCGCGCTGGGCGGCTCGGCGTCGCTGCCGCAGATGACGGTTTCGATACAGTCATTGGCCAGCGCCCGCCGGCTGATGGTCTGCATCTCATCCGGGCTGATGTTGCCCAGCAGGACATATTTGCGGGCGGTGCGGACACTTTGCACGTTGGCCGCGCCCATATCCTTCATCGCCGCCAGAACCGATTCCGCCACAGGGTCGGTCACGCCGCTCTTGAGATGGACTTCCACCAGCGTCGCCTGCGACGGCCCTACCGGCACACTCGAACGCCCGATGAAATAATCCTGGCACACCGGGTCGGCCAGCAATTCCCTCGCCACACGCCCGGCAAACGCCTCGTCAAAATCCGCCTCAATCAGGTACACCCGAGCGAAGAACACGTTTTCGACCGACGTAATCGCCAGTTCACGGATACTGCCCAGCATCGCTTTGCCATAAACATCCGGAAAGCCTTTCTTGCTGGTAATCTCAATTCGCCACTGTCTCACGTTTCATCCTTATAAAAACTTTTCCGCCGAAGGCGGATTCCTTAATTTTGACTTTTGCCTTTTGATCTTTAATTTTTTTAACAGTCCGGTATCTTATCCAGAATTACTCAAAAAGTGAAGTGTTTTCGCTCTGTTTCATCGAAGATTTTCAAAACTGCAACCCCGATGGAACAAGAACCTTTGGTGTTCTTCCGAAATATGACTTGATTGTTGCCACTTTAAGTATAACTCACCAATACCCGGGCGGCCGTTTCGGGGCTGATGAGCTTTTTACTCAGCAGTTCGTTGACCGAATCGAGCATGGTGCACATCCCGGCCTTTCGGCCCGTATCAATCACGGTTCGCAGATGATAGCCGCCCTTATGACGGATAATATTCTTCACTCCGCTGGTCGAAGTCATAATCTCACAGGCCACACGCTGCCCACCGCCGACCAGCGGCAGCAGTTCCTGATGAATTACACCCTGGAGCGTCTCGGCCAGCAGAAAGCGCATCGTATTTTCGCTTTCCTCCGGGGCATAACTCAGCAGCCGTTCAATCATCTTGTCAATCGAAATCACGTGCAGCGTCGAAAGCACCAGAATCCCCGTCTCCGCCGCCGTCATCGCAATCCGAATCGTTTCAAAATCCCGCATTTCCCCGATGGCAATCACGTCCGGATCCTGCCGCAGCGCAGCCCGAAGCCCCGATGCAAACGTCTTCGTATCCCGCCCCACCTCACGCTGCCGCACAATCCCCTTTTTGTTCGTATGGATATACTCAATCGGGTCTTCAATCGTCACAATATGCTTTTTGTAATTGGTATTCACAAAATCAATAATCGACGCCATCGTCGTCGTCTTGCCCTGGCTGGTACTGCCGGTAATCAAAATCAAGCCCTTATCTTTCATCGCCAGCGTCTTGACCGTCTCCGGCAAAAACAACTCATCGGGCAATTTCGGCTCTCCCGACAGAATTCGAATCGTCGCCCCCACCGCCCCGTTAAAATAGCCCACGTTGACCCGAAATCGCGCGTCGCCATACGCCAGCATCAGGTCGTAGTCCAACTGCTCCTCGAATATCCGTATCTGCTCAGGCGTCAGCAGTTCATAAGAAAGCTCCCGGCTTTTTTCCGGCGTGAGTCTCTCTTCCGTCACAGGCTTGAGCTTTCGTCCGACGCGCAGTTGCACCGCCGAGCCTGCACAGATGTGAATATCCGTCGCATGCTGACCGATCGCAAAATCAAACAACTGATTGCGATTCTGCATCCTGACTTAATCCTCCATTTTAAATGGGTGCCCTGCCCACGCTTGCGTGGGCAGGCAAGGTTCCGAAGGAGCAACCGAAGATACCCGCATTTCTACCGCCCTCATTTAATAAGACGCAAAAAGATGCACTGTGTTACCGAATTTTACATCAATTCCCGTTTATTGAGTTTGTATTCGATTAAAGTCTGTCGTTTGGCACGGGCCTTTTCGAGCAGCCAGGCAATCCTTCGGGCGTTTTTGGTGTGTACCGCTCCGCGCAGGGCACGAAGCTGCCGGGCTAAACGGTCGATGCCGCGCGTGATATTCCGGCTGTTGGTCAGCAGAATATCCGTCCAAACGTCCGCCGGGCTGGATGCGACGCGGGACGTATCAATAAAGCCCTTGCCGGCGAACTTCATATCCTCAAAATTGCTGGCATTGACTATCGCCGCGGCGGTAATATGCGGCAAATGGCTGATGAAACCGTAAATTTTGTCGTGTTTGACCGGTGTCAGTGTTTCAACCCGGCATCCGAGAGCCGTCCAAAATCCCTTCGTAAATTTCACAGCCTGTTTGTTGGTTTTTGGCGTTTGAGTCAGAATGCAGCGAGCGGCCGCCAGAAGGTCATCCCTCGCATATTCCACGCCCCGCTTTTCCGAGCCGGCAATCGGATGAGATCCCACAAAATAAACGTCCTTGGGCAGATTCTTCTTGGCCCACTTGTGAACACATACTTTAGTAGACCCCACATCCGTCACAACACAGCCGCTTTTCAAAAAAGAGGCGATTTGCCGGAAATATCCTTTAAAAGTCATTACCGGCGTGGCCAATATCACCATATCCGCATCACGAACTGCCTCCTCAAGCGTCTCGGCGATATGATTTGCGGTGTTGAGCCGACGAGCTTTTTTCCGCGTGGAATCCCGATGACTGAACCCCACAATTAAAACTTTCGGAAAGGCACGCATCGCCGCCATTGTCACGCTGGCACCCAAAAGACCCATTCCAATCACACAGACTTTATTTAACCCTTTTATATTAAGCATCTTAAGAAATTCTCCTATGGAGACCTCACTTTCCAGGAAAGTACACCCAATAAGCCGATAAGTCAATTTTTTTCTTTCTTTTGCCCTGCGCTATTGTTATATTATGCTGATATGGTGATTGGTTTACGGAGAAACCGTATCTTTAATCATTCTGTTTCATCCGTAGGATGGACAGAATTTTTTTTATGTTCAAGCGTATTAAGGATATAATACCGGCTTATGCCTGCTATAGATACAAAACCAACGGCCGCACCAATGGCCACAGTCTATTTGCAGTTTGAAGACCAGGTCGCCCAGCTCGACCGGCAGATAGAAGACCTGCGCAAACAGGACCAGTCCCTCCAGGGTCCCAATGCCGCTGAGATTCGCCGGCTCCAGAAAGAGCAGACGAAACTCCTGCAGGAACTCTACTCCAACCTGAGCGCCTGGCAGACGGTACAGGTTTCGCGCCACCCTCAGAGACCCCTGCTCAACGATTACCTGAGTCTGCTGTTCAAAGACATCCGCCACCTTCACGGCGACCGCAACTTCGGCGATGATAAAGCCATTGTCACGGCGCTGGGACAAATCGGCCGGGAAAAAGTCATGATCATCGGCCACAACAAAGGCAAAGACATCAAAGAAAAAATCGCCTGCAACTTCGGCTGCGCCAATCCCGAAGGCTATCGCAAGGCACTGGCCAAAATGAAACTGGCCGAGAAATTCGGCCTGCCCATCATCACATTGATTGATACGCCCGGCGCCTATCCCGGCATCGGGGCAGAGGAACGCGGGCAATCTCAGGCCATCGCCGTCAATCTGATGGAAATGTCGCGGCTGCGCGTCCCTATTATTTGCGTCGTCATCGGCGAAGGCGGCTCCGGCGGCGCGCTCGGTATCGGCGTCGGCGACAGACTCGCGATGCTCCAGTATTCGTATTATTCGGTCATCTCGCCCGAAGGCTGTGCCGCCATCCTCTGGCACGACGGTTCACAGGCTCCCCGTGCGGCCGAGGCCTTGAAGCTGACCGCTAAGGATTTGCAAAACCTCAAACTCATTGATACGGTGATTGCCGAACCTCTCGGTGGAGCGCATCGCAACGTTCACGACACAATTTATAACGTCGAACAGTTTCTGCTGAAATCGCTGGCGGAATTAAAACGAATCAAAATCGACGCCCTGATGGAAAAGCGGTATCAGAAGATTCGTTCCTTCGGCTCCGGCTGCGTCGAAATTTCCAGATTGAAACCCAAAACGACGGACATATCCATCCCCAAAAAGCTGTCGGCCAAAGCAGAAATCGAACAGGCCGAGGAAACACCCGTCGAAACGCCGGTGGAAAGCTAAAATTTTCCCCAAAAATCAGCCCCATCCGGCATCTTCTATCAGTTTTTCTCGATCATCTGAATTAGATATGCCCTGTAGAAAACCTGTGTTTTTAGACCCCGAAGGGGCGACAGAATTTGAGCTTTTCTACAGAGCAAATTAGATAAGCTTGTTTTTCTATGCGAAAACGGGTATAGTAAGATATTCTTATGTCGCCCGGACGACAATGAGCGGGGTGTAGCTCAGTTTGGATAGAGCGCCTGGTTTGGGACCAGGAGGCCGCTGGTTCGAATCCAGTCACCCCGACTTTTCTCAAATTTGGGCCGTTTGGCAAGAATGTCG
>VGXU01000019.1 GCA_016873215.1 Planctomycetota bacterium | reverse complement strand
CTTTCAGTATCGCAATAATCCGATCTTCTTTGACCCGCTTACCTCGCATAATAAATCTCCTGTTTCATAGAGTTCTATCATGCCGGTACTCCAATTGCAATTGGTACTGTTTTTGGGGGGAAGGTCAAAGGTAAAATAGCATATGTAACATATGGCATGGAATTATATTCATATACTCCATCAATCCGGATGGAATTCAAGTATCGTTCTATCCAGGTTTCCATGCCGTTTTTTTTATTGTTATATCGATTTGATTCATTACCATGCGCAGCCATCCACTGATTTTTCAGATAACGTGAGCTTTCTCGCATAAGGATGTGGTTTTCGGTGTCAAAAACCGTCCCTATACTTAAAGGAACCGTCAGGACTGGTTTGCCTTCCAGATTCAGTAAAGTGTCAACAAGATAATCACGAGTTTCGGGGAAAAAAATCTTATTTTTATGGCCAAATTCATACAACAGACGAATCATCCATGTCGCGGTAAAGTCGTAATCACCTTCCGGATTCAGTTTCCAGTCCGAACCGGAACGCCCCCAGACATACATACTTCTGACCAGATCATTGCAGGCTTCGATTTTTTCTCCTCTTGCAAAGCAAGCCAGCACTGTCCGAAGTGTTTTCATCGATTGGTTTCGATTCGTACTTCCAAGTTCAGAAAAATTGCTTGAAGCAAAATCGAAAAGAACTTGCTGACGATGCATCTCGGAAATCGCACGAACTCTTTTGGCATCCACTGAGGTTTGCAATTGCTCCACATCATCTAAATGTCTCTGACCTGGTATAGAATTGAAAAGAAGAATAAACGGTAACGCTTTATGCATAATTAGCACTATGAGAAAAGCCGCAAGAAGCACAAAAACCAATTTTTTTCTTTTGATCGTCACAATAAGTCCACCGGTTTGAACCATGTTTTATCTATACAAACCTGACATTTCTCATTTAAACGGCAAAAGACTTTTTTTCAACTAACGATCTCGATAATTTTACAAAATTTACTCCGGCAACGTCAAGAAATTTCCATTCCATTCCCGGTTTTTAACAAAATCCCCCGTGGTAACTATGGACAGTGGGGCTGTTGAAAAAGTTGACTAATTGATCAATTCTTCTCAAGCCGCCTGTCGCACCGATATTTTGCCGGTTCTTATATATTTTTTATATCCAACGGCACTCTGGCGATTCTGGAACGCATTCTTCGTAAATGCATAGTGAACCAAAGCGGGTCAGACATGCTCTGCGGGAAATAAAGGAGTCAAGTACATTTTCGCCCAATTTCACATTTTGAATTTTCCTTCCATACCATTTGCAATCCACAATTTCCCAATTCTAAATTCTGCATTCTCAATTCGCAATACGTTTTATCCTCTTGAGTTAAGTTGTTGCACCTCCTCATCCCTGCATACTTATTCACAATTACGATTGTACTATCCTGCTGTATTACAAAATTCCATAAATTTTTTAACTCTTTTTTCCGTAAAGACTTACAGCTTTCCCGCCCTCCAAAAATCACGATTTTTCGACACAGATGTGCAAGTCCAACCCACATAGGAGACGCTTATTTTGAGCCCCAGAAAGGAGTATAACGTGTCACAGTAATTTCATAATTCTGACTGGCCGCAGGCCGTCAATATTTTTGCCTTTTTACTTTTACCTTTGCATGGCATCTCGCGGATGCCGCGCGCATCGACTGCAAGCAGGGGTCAAAAAACTGCTCCTAAAAACCCAATTTAAAGCCAAATATGAAAAAACCAATTACAGCAAAATCCGTTAAACTCATCATCGCAAATCACTTGCAACCCGCGAACTCGCGCAGCAAAACAACGCATCTTGTTCGTCATTCCGAACCCCTTGCGGGTGAGGAATCCGCTTATTTCAGCCGTCGGCCCTGCCGACTCCTTAATTTTGATTTTTGCACTTTGATTTTTGATATCCAAAAAATGGTTCACCATCATTTTTTGGAAAAACAAACCCATTTCAAAAATCGATAACTTATTACACAGAAAGGACTAATCTCAAAAACGCAAAATCAAAGCAAACCCAAACAAACCCATTTAACCCATTTGTGGACAACTTTTCAGCGTGGCCGAAACTTCCAGCTTCGGTTCATGGAGTCGCACAAAACCGACATAAAAAAGGGGTTTTTTCTTGACGAAACAGGCGGTTATCGCGATACTATGATTCTTGTAGAGGCGTTGAATAAACACGGAATTATCGATGATTCAAGGAGTTATATTATGGCCCAGGCCAGAACACAGAGCAACGCGATGCTCTATGCACTCGTCACCTTTGTCGCCCTGTTCGTGGTGGGGATTGTCCTTGCGGTGATTTTCTACGTCAAAAGCGAAGAATACCGCACGCAGTTGAACAATAACAAAACCGAAACCGAAAAAATCGCCACTCCGGAAGAACAAAAAGCGCTGGGCAAAATTATCGGCAAAACGGAAGGCTCCAAAAGCTATCTCGGAACCCTCAACGGATATTTTAATAAACTCGTATCAACTGTCACCGGCACGGTGTCTGCCGATGACCTCTCGGCGGAAGTGAAATTCAATGATATTAAAACCCAGATTAACAAACTTAATGAGTCTCTGGGACAAGACGTCAGTGCCTCCGTGGGGCCGGACGGCATTTCCCTGCTCAAACAAATCGCCGACCTGAAAGCCAAACTGGACGAGACCCGCGCACAGGTAAATACACTTTCGACTCAGCAGCAGCAATTGCAGGGAGAACTCAAGACGGTCAAAGAAGAAGGCGGCCGCAAAGAACAGGAGCTTATCGCACAGGCTAAACAGTATCAGGATAATGCCAATCAGGTTCAGACCCGGTATGATGAACTGAAAAATCAAATGACTGCATCTTGTGAAGAACAGGTTGGGGTGGTTAAAAAGCAATTGGAACAGAAACAAGATGATCTCAAAAGCAAAGAAATGCAATTGACAACTGCGAAGGAGGATCTATCGCAGACCCGTCAATTTCTCAAGGATGCGATAGCGCAGCGGGATGCGATTCGTCCCCGCCCGGATAAAGACGTGGCGGCTTACCAGCGGGATGCAGGAATTCTGCAGGTGGATTTGAAGAACAGCCTGGTTTTTCTGGACATAGGTTCCGAAAATCACGTCTATCGCGGCCTGACATTTGCCATCTATGACCGCAATAAAAAGATTCTCGAAGACGATAAAGGCAAAGCGGAAATCGAGGTTTTCCAGGTGGAGCCCAAAGTTTCTGTGGCACGGATTGTTAATCCTGATATTAAAAACCCCATCGTCAAGGAAGACCTTGTGATTAATCTGATCTGGGACAGTAAAGCCAGCAACCGGTTTGTAGTCGTTGGCGATTTTGACTTCGATAACGATGGACGAATAGATTCGGACGGGACCAGACGAATCCAGGAAATGGTTGAGCGATGGGGCGGAATCATAGAGAAGAATGTGAATATCAATACGGATTTTGTGGTTGTCGGCCAGCCTCCGCACCCGTTGTCCAGGCCGGAACAGGCCCAATTGGATATCGATCCGACATTACAGCAAAAATATGCGGCTTCTCTCAAGGCCGTAGAGGACTATAATGCCGCAATGGCCAGAGCCGAGGAATTGTCCGTGCCGATATTCAATCTAAAACGATTCCTGTATTTGATTGGCTATGATGCCCTGTTGGAGACCGCCTCGGCAAAATAAGAATAGGTATTATCGCAATACACACAAAGGACGGCCGGTAAATCGGGCCGTCTTTTTTTGCCTTTAGTTAATAATTTGACTCAGGCCGCTTATATTTGTATGTTTTACAGGCTTTGGGGGTTATTTTGCAGTGACACCGTGGAGTTTTACTGTGCCGCCTTTTTTTATATCGTTATAAAGTCTTTATTTATATTGTGTTCTATGCCTTCGTTACATACCTCGTTTGGTCAGGTCCGGGTCGATGCGCCCATCATCGGCCCGGATCACCTTTGCTTCCTGCCGGGTTTTGATGTTGCTGAATGTAAAAAGTGCCGTCTTTGTGTTGTTTTTTGTCAACGCATGTCATTTTCTGCAAAATTTCACGTTTAAAGCCCTGTAAAAAACGCCATATTCTGACATGGCGAGATATTCGTGTTGATATTTTACGACAACTCGGTACACCTTCATTTATCAAAAATACTCACAATTCTTTTGTTTGTATTTATAAAACATTGTTTCGAATGGAATTACGTTTTTTCTGCGGGGAGTCTCTGGCGGAGTTTAAGACAGTTGGCATAAACATTGCTATTTTATGTACCTATTAGTATTCCTCAAAGGTTTTACTATAAACTTGGCTTTTATCAGCGGTATAGAGGAATATATTCCGAGTAGCTTCGGAAGAGGGTGAAAGGGAGCCGGTTTGGAGAGGTCGGCTTCTTTTTTTTTGCGCCGAAAAGACTGTTTTTTTCAAACCTGTCCACTATAATCCCCTTTAATGGAAAAACCTGTTTACCGCATTCTGGATGCCAACTTCAACCGTACGCGTGAAGCCCTTCGCGTGATGGAAGAATACTGCCGATTTGTATTGAATGACCCTGTTCTTAGCGGCAGGGCCAAGCAGCTTCGACACGAATTATCCTTCATTATTGCGGAACTGGACGCGAATCAATTGCTCTGCTGCAGAGATTCCCATCAGGATGTCGGCAGAGAATTGCGCGTGGAGGGACAAATGAAACGTGCGACGCTGGAGGATTGTTTTACCGCCGCCGCCAAACGGAGCAGCGAAGCACTGCGTATGCTGGCTGAAGCTGGCCAGGCCATTAACCCGGCTCTGTATGATCGCTTTGAAAGACTTCGATTCGAGACGTATTCACTTGAAAAAGATATTTCTCTGGCGATGTATGGCGTCTTGCGTTTTCGAAATGTCCGGCTGTATGTCCTGATTACCGTACAGCCCGAATCCGACAAGGCAAAGATTTACGATCTGGCCAGCGCATGTATTGACGGCGGGGCGGATTGCCTGCAGCTTCGCTGCAAAGGAATGACGGATAAGGATGTTTTGAATCTTGCCGGGCCGTTCGTGGAGATATGCAGGCGTAGTTCCATCATTAGTATCATTAATGACCGTCCGGATATCGCGATTCTCAGTGGGGCTGACGGTGTTCACCTCGGGCAGGATGACCTTTCGGTGGAAAGCGTTCGTCGATTACAGCCAAGACCCTTAATTGTCGGGCGCAGTACGCATAATTTCCGGCAGTTGACCGAAGCAATGAACGAAACTTGTGATTATATCGCGTTAGGGCCTGTCTTTGCCACCGCAACAAAACCACACGAATCCATCGCGGGCTTGGATTATGTCCGGCAGGCGATAGGTGTTTTGAAGGACAACAGAGTGGGGCATGTTGCTATTGGAGGAATTGGTTTAGATAATATCGAACAGGTTCTTGCTCTTGGAGTCAAGGCTGCGGCAGTTTGCTCAGCAGTTTGTGAATCTTCAAATCCAGCCAAGGTGTGCATCGACCTGAAACAACTAATCCAGTCTTATAGAATGGAACAATAGGAAATCAAAAGACTTAAAGATATCATTATAGGCCGTAAAATCATGCCTTGAGAACATGTTATCCACCGGAAATTAACAACTTGTCTTTTCTGAATAATCTCAACCTGGAATTTTTGTAAAAATTAGAAATATATACGAACCGGTATGGATATATTGTTTTTGAATTTTTTTGGAATAATTATAAGTTACTATTTTTTATGTAGTTAGGAATTGAAGTTTATTTTTTGGTATGAAATTTGTTATACCAAGATTCTTAAGGTGGGTATGGTATCTATATTTACAGGGCATAAAACATCGTCAAATTGGTCAAGCAGATATGCTATTTTACAAGTTTTCCACAAAAAGGCGACTTTGTCCATTTAGTTCCCGTCAATGGCGCGGTTTTAAGGACTGAAAAAAGCAAAAAATTCATCTTTTCAGTGTTTCCTGCGTCTAATTTGCATATAATACCGCTTCGAATCAGAAAAGCATTTTAATATAAACTAATATATGGAGATATGGTTGTGGAACAAAAAAGACTGAGACAAAAACTGCAGACGAGCAAGGAATTTATTATCATCGCGGAACTCACCGGTGGCCCCGGTTATGATTTTGGGCCGATTGAGAAATTTTTGTCGGCTTATAAAAAGGCCGGGCCTTCTTCGATTCCGGCAGGGTTTGATTTTGTGGGCATTACGCTGCCGCAAAATCCCGGCGGGGTGGCCAACATCGACCCTTCGGATGTTCTGGCAGTTGTTCATCAAAAAGACCTTCTTGGCGATTTAGATGTAATCCCTCATATCAGCTGCAAAGACAATAACTCCGACAGTCTGACGAGCACGCTGGTCGGCTATCGACAGCGGGGCGTCGAGTCGGTATTAGCACTGACAGGTGATAAACCGATAACAGCTCAGGGTGTCTTCGAAGTCGAATCCGTAGGATTGCTGAGTAAAATTCAAAAATTGAATAACGATGCTTTAATTAAGGCCAAGCCGGGACAATTGGATAAGGTCAAAGTTTTTTTTGCCGGTACAGCGGTGTCTCCGTTTAAGTATACCGAACCATCACTGATGCAGCAGTATTATAAAATGGAGAAGAAGATCGCCGCCGGAGCGGAATTTCTGATTACGCAGGTCGGCTGGGACTGGAAAAAATCGGTGGAATTGATGCAGTATTTGAAAGATAATCGGATTGATATTCCGGTTATAGGCAATGTTTATTGGCTGACGACGCTGACGCCTGCGCCGCGGCTGATGCACGATATCAAGCTGCCGGGCTGTTTTGTGAGCGACGCGCTGCTGGCCAAACTCAAGTCTGAAACGACGGCTGATCATATCGAACGGGCGGCGCAGCAGGTAGCGATGTATAAATCCATCGGGGCGGCGGGCATAGATCTCGGCGGAGTCCATCAATTTGACGTGTTTGTCAAGATTCTGCAGCGAGCCGCTGAAATCGGCGACGGCTGGGAGCGATACAAGGACAATCTCTGCTGGCCAGCGGAAAAGACATTCTATCTCTATGGCGACAGCGGCAAACGGGCGGAATTGTCCAGGCCGAAAAAGTGGTTTAATGAGCGGTTTTTTGATTTTGCTCATCGGGCGATTCTCGACCCGAAATACCCTGGCTTTTGGGCGTTTCGCAAGTGTCTGCAGTGGGTTCGAGCCGACCGGCCGAGGTGTTGGACATATAAAACGTTTAATGCCATCGAAAAAGGGTTCAAGTATCTGGCGTTTGAGTGTCAGGAGTGCGGCGACTGTTATCTGCCGGAAAATTTCGGCTACTGCACCATCGGCGGCTGTGAAAAAGGGCTGGATAATGTCCCTTGCGGCGACGCGACGGTGACAGGGTATTGCGGCAATAATCTCGACCGACTGTGCGTGGGTGAAAAGACTTATCATTCCGCCTCAACGCAGGCGGGCGGGCGAGAATTACTGCGGCGAACGCTAAACAAGCCCCGCATCCCGGCGCTGGAGCATACGAGTTCGATTGTCAATTATCTGTTTGGAAGGGACCATACGATGAAGCGGCCACTGATTGAAATCGGTGAGGCGATTCATGCTTCCATTCCGAAGACCGGAGCGATAATGAGAGAATTGCAGGCTCTTGGGGCGGATGCTTACAATAAACCGAGCGGGCCGCTGAAATATATCCGCGCGCTGATAGAATCGCAGGCCGAGGATGGGGCAAGTTATATGGCTGTCAATCTGGACGCCTTCGGCGAGCTGGATTCTCAGGTTTCCGTAGAGATGATGAAACACTATACTCGGCTGGTTCGCAAGTGGGGAAAGGGGGTGCCGATTTGCTTTGACAGCAGCAACGACGAGGTTCTCAAGGCCGGGCTGAAGGAGTGGTATAATACCGATGAGCCGGTCAAGACGCCGCTGATGAATTCGATTAAGGTCTATACGGCCGACAAGATGATGCCGCTGAAAAAAGAGTATGATTTTTCGTTCATTGGTTTGCTGGTGAGCGAGGAGAAATCGACCGGTCCGGGCGGTTCACATTCGGTGGATGAACTGTTTAGCCTGGCGAAGCAGCTTTATGACAAGGCGATGAAGTTCGGGTTTAAGCCGGCGGAGATTTTCTTTGATTCGACGGTGTTTCCGCTGGCGATAGATATGCCGATGGAGCCGGGCGTGCCGGGATATACCTACAGGGCATTTAACACGATTAAGAAAATTAAAACCGATCCGCAGATGAAAGATTGTCATTTCTCGCTGGGCGTCAGCAATTGCTGTCGTGATCTGCCGGGGCGCAAAATCGGCATCTGCCGGGCATACGTGGCCAAGGCGATGGAGCATGGGCTGGACGCCGGGATCGTCAATGTGGAGCATCATTACGGCGAGAAGCCGGCGGACGCGGAACTGCTGGATTTGGTCGATGCGTTCGTCAAACTTGACGGCTCGATGGACAGGCTCAATGATGCGATGATGAAGATGGGGCAGTTCTGCGCGTCGGTGAGGAAGCCGGAATGAAGTTGTAAAAAACGGAACCACAGATTCCGCAGATAACACAGATATAAAAAGAAATCAAGCCTGCTTGTCGGAGACAATCAGGGCACTCGATGGGTGCCGATTTTTTTGTTGCATTTAGGTTGGGTACTTTTTACACTGTTTTTGTTGATGGAAAATGAGTCCTTTATTTCAGGGAGGTAAAAACAATGGACGAGCAGAATCAAACCAATCAGCCGGGACAGGGGCAGCCTGTTGAGGCGCAGCCAGTCACAGCACTTTCCAAAGAAGCCAAGCAATGGGCGATGTTTTGCCATCTGGCGGCATTAGTGGCTTATATAGGGATTCCATTTGGTCATGTGCTGGGGCCGCTGGTCATCTGGCTGATTAAGAAAGACGATTATGAATATGTCCGTTCGCAGGGGCGGGAGGCGCTGAATTTTCAGATTTCGATGACAATTTACTGTCTCGTGGCGGCGCTTCTGATTTGCATCGGGATAGGCGTTTTTGTTCTGATTGGGCTTGGGCTTGTGGACCTGGTGTTCATAATCATTGCGGCGATTGCCGCCGCAGACGGCAAAGATTACAAGTACCCGCTGACAATCCGGCTTTTGAAGTAGTTTTGGTTTTTCAAGTATTGCGTATCAAGGCGTGCTTGGCGGTCAAGGCCGGGTTCGCCTTTTGTTTTGACCGTCCACCGGCCGTCCGATTTTTTATTCGAGGGCCTCGATATCGGGCGGGTTTTCTTTCCCACTCTCTTGGCGTTTAATAACTCGAGCCACTCTTTGAAGTCGGGGGATATCTCTATAGACCTGCCTTCTATAAAATTCCACGGCCGCGACCCGTTCTTCGGCGGGCCGGCTCAGCCAGTATTCGAGGTTCTGCCGAATTTCGTTGTGATCGTGCAGATTGGTTTTGTGAACGACTTTTTGTATCATACGCTCTATTATACACACTTTTTTGTGTACTTCGTCCACCGCCAAGGCAGCCAAAACCGGCCTTGCAAGTTTTGCTAATTTCGGTATGATAACTACTTATGGCACAAAAGCAGGAAAAAAATCTGGGTGGGCCGGTGATTCAGAACAAGAAGGCCTATTTCAATTTTGAGCTGGTGGAGAAGGTCGAGGCCGGGATGCTGCTGGTCGGGACAGAGGTCAAAAGTCTGCGCAATAAACAGTGCGAACTGGACGGGGCTTACGCCCGTATGACCGACAAGGAGTGCTGGCTGGTTGGATGCAAAATCGCTCAGTATGAACAGGCGGCGGATTTCGCCAATCACGACCCGATGCGGAAACGAAAACTCCTGCTGCACAAGGCCCAGTTGAAGAAAATCCGCACAAAACTCGACCAGCGGGGATTTACGCTGGTGCCGCTGCGGATTTATTTTAACAGCCGGGGGCTGGCCAAGTGTGAACTGGCGCTGGCCCGCGGTAAACGGCAATATGACAAACGCCAGAAAATCCAGGACAAAGACCAGAAGCGGGATTTAAGGCGGATGAAAAAATTTAGATAAAGGAGTCAGGATGCAGAAGTCAGAAGAAAGCCTGGAGCGTCAGCGACGGGATAGGAAAAATAATAGACATTAACCAGCGAGGTTAAAATGGCGGAACAAAACGAACCCAAGAAAGTGATTATCGACGAAGACTGGAAAAATCAGGCGCAGAAGGAAAAAGAAGTGCTTGAGAAAAAGGTCGAAGAGGAGGCGAAAACCAAAGAGCAGGCCCAACTTCCCCCGGCGGATTTTGAGGGACTGGTGTCCTTTTTCGCCACGCAGGCGTATTTTGCGCTGGGATTGATTCGGAGTAAAGAGGACAAGGACAAGAAAATTGCGCCGGACCTCGATGCGGCGCGGTATCACATTGATATGCTGAGCCTGCTGGAGCAAAAATGCAAGGGCAATCTGGCTGCCGAGGAACAGCAACTTTTGCAGGGAACGCTGGGACAATTGCGGATATTGTTTGTGAATTTGTCGAAACCCAAATAAATGTTGTCGACGGGAAATTGTGTTCATGGTTATTCGCCTCGCGAGGTATATGCAGATGGACGGCAGGTGATTGCAGATTTATATCGCACCGCCGAGGCGGATGGGGTATTTAACTATACTTTTTTCAAAGCCAGAGGAGTCAAGTCACGTGAATAATATCCTCGTTCAGATTATCCGCGACAAGGTACAGGAAGTACAGGCACGCAAAAAAGAAATATCCATCGAGTCGCTGCAGGATAAGGCGGCGGCAATGCCGAAGTGCCGGAATTTTTATAAGGCCGTGACAAAAATCAACCCTCGCGGGCTGAATGTCATCGCGGAGGTCAAAAAGGCGTCGCCTTCGGCGGGGGTGATTCGCGAGGATTTTGACGCGGCGGCTATCTCGCAGATTTATGAACGGTGCGGCGCCGACGCCATCAGCGTTTTGACGGATGAGAAATATTTTCAGGGTAAATTGGAGTACCTGACGGCGGTCAAGGAGGCGGTGTCCGTTCCGGTGCTGCGCAAGGATTTTATTATCAATCCTTACCAGGTCTATGAGGCGCGTGCGGCAGGGGCGGACGCGATTTTGCTGATAACCGAGGCGATGCCGACGGGCCTGCTGATGGATTTGCTGATTCTGGCCAACGAACTGACGCTGACGGTTTTGCTGGAATCGCACGACGCCGATACACTGCTGAAGGTACGCAGTCTGCTGGATTTTCCGCAAAAACATTATGTCATTCTGGGCATCAACAATCGCAATTTGAGTACGATGAAAGTCGATATCAATACCACGTCCCGTCTGGCGGAATTTGTGGATGACAAGAGACAGCTTGTGGCCGAGAGCGGTATTAAGACCCGGCAGGACGTGGAAAAATTTATTCGCATCGGCGTTGGCGCCGTGCTTATCGGCCAGACGCTTTGCGAAAGTCCCGATATCGAGGAGAAGTTTATCGAATTGTTTGGCTGAAATGCCGCAATACTTAGAGGCTCTTAAATTAATTCGGAAGGGATGAATCGGATGTCTATGCAGGTGTTTCTGTTTCTGGTGGTTGGCGTCATGGCGGGGATGCTAAGCGGCCTTATCGGTATCGGCGGCGGAATTATTATTGTTCCGGCGCTGGTGATTTTGTTTGGATTCTCACAGCACACGGCTCAGGGTACGACGCTGGCATTGATGGTGCCGCCCATCGGCCTGCTGGCAGCATGGGCATATTACAAGGCAGGTTTTGTCGATTTAAAAGCAGCAACGATTATCTGCATCGGGTTTGTGGCGGGCAGTGTACTCGGCGCCAATTTTGCCACGGCGATTCCCGAAGCGATGCTTCGGAAAATTTTCGGCGGCATATTGCTGCTGGTCGCACTGAAAATGATTTTCACCAAATGACAACCCGGTCGCTTTGCCGCCGGCGAAATTGCTTATACTTTCTTTTGGATTTTGGCCCAGGTGTCTTTGAGGGTCAGGGTGCGGTTGAAAACCAGCTTGCCAGGCTTGCTGTCCGCGTCGGTGCAGAAATAACCCATCCGCTCGAACTGCCAGCGATCAAAAACCTTCGTATCCTTCACATGTGGTTCCACCTTGCAGCCGGTCAAAACCCGTAATGAGCCGGGGTTCAGATTGGCGGTGAAATGTTCATCTTCGGCGGTGTCTTCCGGGTTTTCTTTTGTAAATAAATGGTCGTACAGGCGGACTTCCGCATCGAGGGCGTTGGAATCGGCGACCCAATGCAGCGTCGCCTTGACCTTGCGGCCGTCGGGGGCATCGCCGCCGCGCGTCGCGGGGTCATACGTACAATGCAATTCCGCGATATTGCCGGCGGCGTCTTTGATTGCCTTTTCACACTTGATGAAATAGGCGTAGCGCAGACGGACTTCACGGCCGGGAGCCAGCCGGAAAAATTTGCTCGGCGGGGTTTCCATAAAATCTTCCTGCTCGATATACAACACCTTCGAGAAGGGGACTTTGCGTGTCCCGGCGGCGGCGTCTTCGGGATTATTGACCGCGTCCAGCCACTCCACCTGGCCGTCAGGGTAGTTGGTGATGACGATTTTGAGCGGATTAAGCACGGCCATTACCCGCGGCGCGGTTTTGTTCAAGTCTTCGCGGATACAATGTTCCAGCA
Organism: Planctomycetota bacterium; assembly: GCA_016873215.1. Classification (GTDB taxonomy): domain Bacteria; phylum Planctomycetota; class Phycisphaerae; order Sedimentisphaerales; family Anaerohalosphaeraceae; genus Anaeroglomus. The sequence continues at coordinate 29,626 of VGXU01000019.1, read as the reverse complement.
GGGCGAAATCGACCGTGCTATTGAATTTGTTGATGCCGATGACCTTGCAGAAATTGCGGATGCCGGCGGGGCTGAAACCGCGGCGGCGCATGCCGGAAATGGTTGGCATTCGCGGATCATCCCAGCCGTTAACGTAATTGTCTTTGACCAATTGCAGGAGTTTGCGTTTGCTCATGACGGTATAGGTCAGGTTCAGGCGGGCAAATTCGATTTGCTGCGGGTGGTAAATACCAAGTTGATCGAGGAACCAGTCATACAGCGGCCGATGATTTTCAAATTCGAGTGTGCAAATCGAATGGGTAATGCCTTCGATGGAGTCTTCCAGGCCGTGGGACCAGTCGTAAGTCGGGTAGATACACCAGTCGTCGCCGGTGCGGTGGTGGGTGGCGCGCATAATGCGGTACATGATGGGGTCGCGCATATTGACATTGGGAGAGGCCATGTCGGCCTTGGCACGCAGGGTCTTGGAGCCGTCCGGGAATTCGCCTTTGCGCATCCGGGCCAGCAGGTCGAGATTTTCCGCGATGCTGCGGCCGCGGTAGGGGCTTTCTTTGCCCGGCTGGGTCAGTGTGCCGCGGTGTTCACGGACCTGGTCGCCATTAAGGTCGCAGACGTACGCGGCGCCTTTTTTGACCAGTTCCACGGCCCACTGATACATTTGCTCGAAATAATCCGACGCAAAAAACAGGCGATTTTCCCAATCCCAGCCGATCCAGTGAACGTCATTAATGATGGAATCGACGTATTCCTGTTCTTCCTTGCTGGGGTTGGTGTCGTCAAATCGCAGGTTGCATTTACCGCCGAATTCGGCGGCGATGCCGAAATTCAGGCAGATGCTTTTGGCGTGACCGATGTGCAGGTAGCCGTTGGGTTCCGGGGGAAAGCGGGTATGTACGCGATTCTTCCATTTTCCGGATTTATTGTCGTCTGTGACGATTTGCCGGATGAAGTCCAGCCGTTCGGGCGTATTGTCCGCGGCGGAATTTTCCTGTTCTGCCATCATTTTCTCGCACTTTCGAAAAATAAATTCTTCTCGACAACCACGGCGGCGTATTTTACCATAAGCGGCACTTATTGTACAGAGATTCGTTGTTTTTTGTCGGATGGCGACGCGATATAAGAATAAGGAGCAGGCTTTGATACTTTCAGTCATTGGCAATACGCCGATTGTGGAACTCAAGCGGGTCAATCCCAATCCGCGAGTCCGGCTGCTGGTAAAATTAGAATGCTGCAATCCGGGCGGGTCGGTGAAGGACCGGCCGGCGCTGTATATGATCAATGGCGCCGAGAAGGCCGGGAAACTGCATCGGGGGATGACGATTCTGGAGCCGACCAGCGGCAACACAGGCATTGCACTTGCGATGATTGCCGCAGCCAAGGGATACAAAATCAAACTGGCGCTGCCGGGATGCGTCAGCTCGGAACGCAAGATGATTCTGGAGGCGATGGGGGCCGAAGTGGTCGTGACGTGTCCCAAGCAGGGGACGGATGGGGCTATTCGCAAGGCTCACGAATTGCTGGAACAGGAACCTGAAACATATTTTATGCCCAATCAGTTTGTCAATCCGGATAATCCGCGTTCGCATTACGAAACCACCGGCCCGGAAATATGGGAGCAGACCGGCGGCGATATTGATGTTTTTACCACGGGAATGGGAACGACGGGGACGCTGATGGGGATTTCGCACTATCTCAAGGAGAAAAAGCCTTCGGTGCGTATTGTCGGCGTGGAGCCTGTGGTGGGCCATTCGATTCAGGGGCTTAAGAATATGTCTGAGTCAATCAAACCGGATGTGTATGAACGCGGCCGGCTGGATGACGTGATGGCGATGAATGACGCCGATGCCTTCGAGATGACGCGCCGGCTGGCGACTGAGGAGGGGATTTTCGCGGGGATGTCCAGCGGGGCGGCGGTGGCTGGGGCGGCAAGGCTGGCGGCACAGATGACAAGCGGCACTGTAGTCACTCTTATCACCGACCGGGGAGACCGGTATCTGAGTACGGCACTGTTCCGCTCCGTTTGTGCCCAGTGTCCACCGTAAAAAATTCGGTTCTTCTGGATTAAGAATAGTACTGCTGCGATACATAGTATAATATAGAATGACAAAACCCGTTGTGGAATCCGAATTTTTGATTTGCTTCGGATTCTTAAAAGAAATCCGATGCCAAATAGCGTTGCAGTACTACACACTCAGGTTCAGCCAGTTCATCCCGACCTTGCGCAAAGCATAGCCATACTCTTTCAGATAATTGCCATAACATACGTTCCAGTGGAATCCCCGCGTTTGTTCATTAAGCGTATCGACACTGCCCTTGATCCGAACGTCTATTTGTGTCCGGCAGATATCGAGGAACGGATTGTCAATAATCTCCCCTTCAAAACCAAGGTGCTGTTTGCTGTCGAAATCGGGGTCAATGACGGTGATTTTCTGTCCCAGTTTCATTTCCACTTTGGGAGCCGCACCATAGTCTGACTCGAAATGGGTCAGGATTTTCACGGGTTCGAGGTTCTGCCCATCCATTTTCCGCGGGCCGGTGCAATGAGCCAGCGTAACCATACTGTCATGCGGATAGGTCGGATCATTGAAGAATATCGGCTTAGACGAGATATAATGGAGAAGCAGCCCTGACGGGATGGCCACAAAGTCCGATTCGCAGTACGCCGAAAAACCCGTGTCATTGAGCAGACTCAGCGGCATACATGCCGTGGTTTCCGAAGCCCCCATAATGGTCCCCATGCAGTTATTGACGGTAATGGCATCAGTCCCGGACTGCTGCATCAATTCCTTAAATACCTGGGTCAGCAAAAAGGACTTGCCCAGAAATTCCGGATTGGTGTCGATGGAAACGCCGTTTTGTTTCAGGAGTTTTGCTGCCTCGTCATTGCACCGCTTGACTAATTCAGTATCCTGGCGGGCTTTGTTGATCAGAGTTTGAAGGGCGGGGTAATCGACGGACTGTAAATCCATTTTCCATAGATTTTTTGCGATATCCGGCGCTTTTTGTCCACCAACACCCCAGCCTGACGCTCCGCCGATACAGACCATTTTTTTGCCGAGGGTATTTTTCAGCCCGTACAGTGCCCGCATCCGCCAGAGCATTTCATCGGTACTATCGACCACCACATCCTGAGAGCTCACCCCCGGCTGGCCGAATGGGTCCACGGTTTTGCGCAGGTAGCGGTTATGTGCGATTTCGTACCACAGATAGACCGGCCCGGAATTATGCCGGACAAACAACATCGTCCACTTGGCCGGATTGGTCAGAGCTTCGAGGACATCTACCCAGGATGTGGCCGCATAAATCACAAGCAGGTCATGATCCTGTTTTGCGACCTCGACGGCCTTGTTTTTATCGTTCAGGGTAATCAGAGGACGAATCTCCAGCCCGAATTCCGCCTTGCCGGCAAGTCCATCTAATTCTTTTCCAATGCGCTGCTGTTCATCGGTAATATCCTGCTGGGTGTGAAAACCGCCCCAGGGACGCCACGATGTTTTTTCCCTCCGCTCAGAGAGGCCAACTGCCAGGACAGGCTGGACAATCAATTTTCGCCCGGCCAGGGGAAGATAGTCTTCCTTGCCCATGGCCCCTGCGATGGAACTCAGAGCAGAACCGCCGATGGCCGCGGCCGCCAGACCCATCCCTGCAGCGGCCATAAAATCTCTTCGACTCAATTGATGACAGCTTTTTGATGTGCAGCAGGAGCAGGTTTTCTTCGCACAGTGTGAGTGGTGGTATGCCATACGTTTCCCTCGCAATCGTGTTGAGTGTGATCTGACACTTTCTATTCATACGGTTAAAAAAATGGCAATCGTTCATGGGTATTTTAGTTCCGACATGTCGGGGTTGGGTAACGCACCCAATTTTCAATACCCACTTTTTTCACTATTTTTAACATTATTGCGTGCTCGGTGTGGAGGCAAGAAAAATTCCCGATTTCTCTCGATCTGGGGGCCGCGACCGCCGGATAATAATCAGGTTAAATCGCTTGAGAACGAAAATTGACTTCCCCAAAAGAGCCATTCTATAAGCATCAAATTGCCGACCTTGCTGAACAAGCGGCGAAACTCACCGACAAAATCTCCGGACTCACCGAAGAATCCACCGCCGTTATCATAGGCCCCGGCCGTCATACGTAAAGACTTTATTGCCCAGTTGGGTCATATTGCCGTTGGCATCGTATAGAATCGTTTGGGCAGTACCGCCATTATACTGGACAGAATTAAAGAAATTACTGAAGATACCCGGCATAAAAATTTTTTAAAATTTTTTGATTTTTCACTTGTTCGGCATTTGTTAGGGTGTATAATACGGCCCGGTTGCAAGCCGTGATACAAACGAAAGCGCGTCAGGTCTGTCATTTTAGTCGGGCCGGCTGGAAACCACGGCAATAGCAGTGCGTATCATCAATTTCCTGTTTCCAAGTTTCATTTTATATTTATGTGAGATTGATGTGGACAGGAAATGACGGGTCGGATAGGGAAATTTGCGGTTATGAGACGGCCTTGGCTCGTCCTTGACTTTCGGGACAGGCCCGCTTAGACTTCCCTGTCTTTTAAGGAAGAAGGTAAATGATTGTAACACGATTTGCACCATCGCCGACAGGCTATCTTCATGTCGGCGGAGCGAGGACAGCATTGTTTAACTGGCTTCTGGCCCGGCGAATGGGCGGCAAATTCCTGCTGCGCATCGAGGATACGGACATCAAGCGCAACACGCCGACCGCTACACAGCAGGTGCTGGAAGACCTCCGATGGCTGGGCATCGACTGGGACGAAGGGCCGGACAAGGGCGGGCCGAATGGACCTTATCTGCAATCGGAACGATTAGACCTCTATACAAAATACGCTGAAAAGCTGCTCGCTGAGGGCAAGGCATATTATTGTTTCGATACCTCCGAAGAATTGGAGCGGATACGCAAAGAGGCTGAGGCTGCAAAAAGTAAAAATATCTATCCCCGCCCGACAAAGTTTCCGGACAAAGCAGAGGTTCAGAAGGCCCGTGATGAAGGCAGGCCTGTGACGGTTCGTTTTGCGGTTGACCAGAGCAAGCCTGTCGTAGTCAATGATGAGATTCGTGGGCAGGTGCAGTTTGAGCCGACGGAACTGGGCGATTTTATCATTATCAAAAGCGACGGCTTTCCGACGTATCATTTCGCGGTCGTGGTGGACGATGAGTTGATGGGCGTTACCCATGTCATTCGCGGCCAGGAACACCTGATGAATACGCCCAATCACCAGCTTTTGCAGCAGGCGCTGGGTTTTCGCACGCCGGTGTATGCGCATCTGCCGGTGATTGTCAGCGAAGGCGGCGGCAAACTCAGCAAACGCGAACAAGCCAAGGTTCTGAAGGCTGCGATTAAAGCCAAAGCCGATGCGGATTTGTCGGCGATAGCAAAATCCGGCGGTATTCTTCTGGATGAAGTCAACAGTTTTCTTGCCGGCGACACAGTGCCGGATGTGCCGATTCTTGACGCGATGGCCGGATTTCTGGGCGTGCATCTGCCCGAAATCAACATTGTGGATTTTCTCAGGAGCGGGTATCTGCCCGAAACGCTGGTCAATTTCCTTGCTTTGCTGGGGTGGAACCCCGGCGACAGCAGAGAAATTATGACGACCGAAGAATTAATTCAGTCGTTTGATTTGTCGCGGGTCAACAAGAGCAACAGTCTGTTTGACCGCAGGAAGCTGCTGGCATTTAATATGGAGCATTTAAAATTGTGCAAGCCGCAGCGATTACTGGAGCATTTTAAGGCGTACCTGCGGGAAGTTCATTCGCCGGTGGCGACGACGGATGACGCAACGCTGTCGCGGTTGCTGCATATCAACGCCGGCGCCCGGTCGCTGGAGCAGATCGAACAGAAATCGCGTTTTGCGTTTGTCGCCGACGATGCGATTGTGTATGACGACGAGGCGGTTAAAAAGGTCTTGCTCAAAAACGACGGGCTGGCGATGCTGGCCGTCGTTTCACAGGGCTTGAAGACTCTTTCGCCGCTGACGCCGGAGTCGATTGAGGAGTTTCTTCGTACTCTTGCGGAACAAAAGCAACTCGGTCTGGGTAAAATCGCCCAGCCGCTGCGTGTGGCATTGACGGGGACGACCGTCAGTCCGCCGATTTTTGACACCGTGGATATGCTGGGATTAGACAGAGCATTAAAACGGATTGCGCAAACCATTCAAAAATTCAGCATTAAATAAGGAGATTTAAGACATGTCGCTTTTGGTCACAGGTTCGATAGGGATTGATACGGTGCGGACGCCATTCGGCTATAACAAGGATTGTGTCGGCGGTTCGGCGGTGCATTTTACGATGGGGGCGGGACTGTTCACGGAAGTCAAATTTCTCGGCGTCGCGGGCGAAGATTTCAATTTTAACCTGAAAGAACTATTCGGCGACCGCAAGGTGGACTTGGAGGGTTTGGAAATCCGCAAAGGCAGCAAGACCTTTCGCTGGAGCGGGTCGTATGAGGGCGATATGAATTCCGCGCATACCGATGCGGTGGAATTAAATGTCCTGACGGAAAATCCGCCGCAGATGCCGGCTGGTTATCGTGATTGCGGATATGTCTTTTTGGCCAATACGGCGCCGTCGCTGCAGATACAATTGCTGGATCAACTCAATAATCCATCGTTTGTGGCTGCCGATACGATGAATCACTGGATTATTGCGGCCAACGATGACCTGCGGGAACTGCTTCGGCGGATCGACATGCTGGTTATTAACGAAGGCGAGGCCAAGCTGCTGACCGGGCAGTGTAATCTGGTAACCGCGGCCAAAAACATTCTCGATATGGGGCCGCAGGTGGTCATTGTCAAAAAGGGCGAACACGGTTCGATAATGTACAACGCCAACGGCGATAGTTTTCTGCTGCCGGCGTATCCGACGGCGATCGTGATTGACCCGACGGGAGCGGGGGATTCGTTTGCCGGCGGGGTGATGGGATACCTGGCTTCGGCGGGGCGGGTTGATGTGGTCAGTCTGCGAAACGCGATGGTTTACGGCACTGTCGTGGCGTCGTTCACCATCGGCGATTTTTCCATTTATGGAATCAAAAATGCCACACGCCAGGCGATTGACGAACGGTTTGACCAATTACGAAAAGTGACGCAATTCTGATGCTGTATAAACAGTTTTGAATGGTGAATGCGATGCGGTTGTTTATTGCTGTTGAGATTGATGCCGCGGTCAGGGAACAGATTGAAAGGATACGACAGCGGCTGCGAAAAGAATCATCCTTGCCCAAAGGTGCGGTGAAGTGGGTTGAGCCGGAGAATACCCACCTGACGCTGATTTTTCTGGGGGAGACGACGGACGACCATGTTATGGAGGTGTGCCGAATTGTGGAGGATACGGCGGCGGCGCATTCGGCTTTCGACATGGAAGTCAAAGGGCTTGGAACATTTGGGAATCCTGCTCGTGTTGTCTGGGCCGGCATCACAGGAAATCCGGCGTTGAAAGTTCTGCAGACGAATTTGCGGAGGACTTTTGAGGAGGCCGGTTTTCCTGTGGAAAACCGTGAATTTTCGGGGCACCTCACATTATGCCGGATAAAGGCGCCTTCGGCGGGGGATGTCCTGAAACGAAAAATTGAACCCTTGCGGGATGAGCTATTCGGCGTCAGTTTTGCCGATTCAGTCTGTGTGTTTGAAAGTCAATTGTCCGGAGGCGGTCCGAAATATGCCGTTGTCCGGCGGGTGAAATTGAAATGATGGAATTGAAAATAGTCGTAAAAATAAGGGAGTGAACATTATGGCAAAATTTGTGAAGAAGCAAATCACGGCGGCAGTCAAAGAGCAACCCAGGGTCAAAGAAGCTGTCAGGGCTGAAACGGACAAATCGAAGTTAGAGCGGCCGGGGGCCAAGGGTGAGGCGCTGGAGCGGGCGATTGCGCAAATCGAAAAACAATATGGTGTCGGTTCCATTATGAAAATGGACGAATCCACGATTCGGAAAATTAACGGCATCAGTACGGGAGCCTTGTCTCTGGATATTGCGCTGGGCGGGGCGGGAATTCCGCGAGGCAGAGTCATCGAATTTTACGGGCCGGAATCATCGGGTAAAACCACGCTGGCTCTGCATGTTATCGCCAATGTGCAAAAGGCCGGAGGCGTTGCCGCGTTCATAGACGCTGAGCACGCTCTTGATACAACGTGGGCACGGCGGCTGGGTGTCAACATTAATGATATGCTCATCAGTCAGCCGGATACAGGCGAACAGGCGCTCGATATCACGGAGATGCTGGTGAAGTCCAATGCGGTGGATATTATCGTTATCGACTCCGTGGCAGCACTGGTCCCTGCGGCGGAATTGCAGGGTGAAATGGGGCAGAGCCACGTGGGACTCCAGGCCCGCCTGATGAGCCAGGCGCTGCGGAAACTCACCGGCGTTATCAGCAAGAGCAAAACCTGCGTTATTTTCATTAATCAGATTCGAATGAAAATCGGCGTGATGTTCGGCAATCCTGAAACAACAACCGGCGGCAATGCTTTGAAGTTTTATTGTTCAGTGCGTGTTGATGTACGCCGTGTTTCGACCATTCAGGATTCCAAGGGCGAAGCCATCGGCAACCGCGTGCGGGCACGGGTGGTGAAAAACAAGGTGGCCGCACCGTTTAAGACAGCCGAGTTCGATATTTTGTTTAACAGCGGCATCAGTATGGAAGGCGACCTGGTTGATTTGGCGGCGGAATTGAATGTGATCAATAAAAGCGGTGCGTGGTTCACCTACGGCGAAATGAAACTGGGCCAGGGTCGCGACAACGCCAGACAATATCTGATTGAGCATAAAGAACTGATTGACGAAATCAAAACCAAAATATTGGCAGCTAAAGGGCTTAGTTAAAGAGAAAGGATGTCTCTATGCAGGAAGAAAGTCCTGTTGTTGTATCTGAGGAAGCGAGTTATCCGGCGACCTCTACGCTTAATTTATAGTCAGGATCTGTCCGTCATGGGTGAGCTGTTTTTTTAGTTTGCTGTAGTCAACGTTCTGAACCGGAACTTCATCCTCTATTGCAAGGCATGCCGCGGCAGCGGCGCTTTGACCAAGTATCATAAATACAGGTTCCATTCGGATCGATCCGTATGCGATATGTGACGACGAGATGCATACCGGCACCAGCAGGTTGTCGGCCTGGCCTTTCTTTGGTGTCAGCGCCCCGTACGCAATATGATATGGCCTTGAGGGATTGATCCCGATATCCCCTTCGTTCTGAACGTAACCGTCTTCTTTGACATATCGCTGAACATGATGAGAGTCCATCGTGTACGATCCCATCCCTACAGGATTCGGAGTTTGTTTTTTGCCCAGGCAGTCTCGCTCGGTCATCATATACTCACCGACCATCCGCCGGGCCTCGCGAATATAAAGCTGATACGGCCAGTTGCCGTTATCCATAAACTCATCCCCGGCCAGACCCCATTGACTCATCTTGCTGCGAATCGGATCCGGAACGCGCGGATCATTGGCTATAAAATACATCAATCCCTTTTGGTAGGCCTCATGTTCGGCAATTATCTCACGGCGGCGTTCATAAGACGCTTCCGGATAATCGTAATTCATGCCGATATTGTCCGTGCTGAACGGACCGTGGTTATTGGTATCTGTTTTACAGTTCGGTATCTGATCAAATTTAGCAAATACCTCGTTCCAGCCGGTGTCAAACAGACGCACAAGCAGTTCATATTGGCTGGGATCATAGCCGGTCGGTTTGGGAAACGGAATCCTGTTTTCGCGATGGTCCGTCAGGCACATCCGGAAACAGTACGCCTGAATGCGGTTATCACCCTGTCCCTTTACACCCGGCGGTTCCTTGCTGATGCGGGGCAGCAACCCGCTGGCAGATTCGCCCGGTATGATGTATGGATCGACATTTTTTTTGAAATAATGTGCGTGATGCAGAACGCCGGTCTGTACACCGTTCCATGTCTCACCATAGACACTGTTTGCCTCCCGGCCGACATGATAGTCCACACCCGCAGATGCCATCAGGTCGCCTTCATAGGTCGCGTCAATAAACATCATTCCGGTAAAGGTTTGGCCCGAAAGCATACGAATTGAGACGATTCTTCCACGGTTCTTTTTGACCCCGTGGTCGCGGTCCAGCCATTGATCACGAAAGACCGGAATCTGATATTCATTCACCAGCGACTCAAAGACCGCTTCGGCGGCGTGCGGCTCAAATGCCCACATCGTTCGATTATCCACATCGATAGCCGCTGTGCCCTGACCCCGATTACCGAATTGGTCGCGTTTCTGCCATCGCCATGCCTGATCGTTCTGATAGAACTGGTAAATGCGGTGGTAAAATTCCCTTGAGAGCCCGCCAATGGAGGCCGTTTTTCCGGTATCCGAAAATCCAAGCCCGCCGCTGCTCATGCCGCCTAAATGTTTTTCCGGGCAGACCAGAACTACGGTTTTGCCCATACGCGCAGCCTGCGCCGCGGCGATAACGCCGGCTGATGTGCCGCCGTAAACAACAATGTCATAGTCTGCATCAGTGTCGATGGTCATAGAATTATTCTGACAGCCGCTCAACAGGACAATCATCATAAGCATCAAAAATAAGACTGACTTCACGTTGTAACCTCCATATTGCTTAAACTGACATTTTCCTATTCATTAATCGTCTGTCAATACGATAATTGTCAATTCTCGCGGCCAATGCCCGCCACTTAGCGGGGCTGGGCCGTTTGCTGCTGTTCCCGGCGGGCGGCTTCCTGGATGGTTTTCTTTTCCGCCCGGCTGAGGCTGCTGATTTTGGATTGATGAATATTACCCGACGGAGGCGATGGCGATGATGTTTTCGATTAATTCCACGAGGGTGTAGGAGCGGGTGAGATCAAAGGTCAGGAGGCAGCCGTGGTTATGTTCGGAGGCCAGAATTAGCGTATTATCACCGACCGGGATCCAGCCAATTTCCTGCGGCTGATGGCCGAGCACAAAGATATCCACGTCTAATCGCTTCGCCATAAGTTCGAGTATCTGTGCCGAATGTCTCCGTCCCCAGGTCAACTGATACACCGGATTAGGCCGCTGAATATCCTCCAGCGTATATGGCCGGTCAAAAATGGCCAGGTCGAAATTCTCGGCAAAGTTGTCGGTGGGCAGAGAATGGGAAATCCAGATACGATTGGCGCATCGAACCGCCAGCGATTGGCTCATCATATAGTCCATCATCGCGGTTTCCACGTCATGAAACTTGGCCTTGTACTGGCGGCGCATGGCCGTCTTCATCGCGAGGTTCATTTCTTTGCCGGCTTTGACTACGCTGGAGTTGCAGATAGCCGCGGTGTCGTGGTTGCCGAGAATAAAATGGACCTGAGAGGGAAAACGCAGCTTATATTCCAGTGCGCCGAATAATAACTGATAAGAGAGGCATCCGCCGTAATCGTCTTCCGGCCCGCCGTGAATAATTTCCTGCAGGATGACATGGGTATCCGGGTGATTTTCCAGATTTGCGTATTGAACAATTCGCTCGAAATTTCTGCGATGGCCGTGCAGGTCGCCGGTGACAATCACCTTTCCGCGATCCGGCAAATGGACCACATTGCCTTTGCGAAGCGGGCAGGCCTTGTTTAACTCAGCCGCTTTGCGGAACAGTTGGATTGCCTGCTGGGGCATTTGCGGTCAGCCTTGATTGAAAGATATTGCGAATCATTATATCCAGATGAGCGATGATCTCCGCCATATTGGAAGGTCTGTCGGCGGGTTTGTCCTTGACACACTGTACAATCATTTCCGAAAGTTCGGCGGGAATTTTTTTATAAATTTCGCGTGGCGCCTTAAATTCGGGCGGTTCGGCCACACTGAGGCCGAATTCGTTGGTTCGCTGAATCAGCGTGGGTATATGCCGGCCGGTCAAAGCCCAATACATGGTTGCGCCAAGATTGAAAACATCCGTCCGATGACTCAGATGTTCCCTGCGAACCTGTTCGGGAGCGATATATTCCGGCGTGCCCTGGATGCGTTTCTTGATATGGCCGATTTTGCAGCTTTGGCCGAAGTCGATAATTTTAATGGTTCCCGCTTTGTTGAACAGGATGTTATTAGGCTTGATGTCACAGTGGACGAAGCCCTTTTGGTGTAATGCGTTCAGTGCCGTGGCGACCATTCGGAACACCAGAAGCACGTCGCCGAGGCTGAGTCTTGCCTGTTCTTCGAGGGATTGTCCGTCGAACAGTTCCATTGTCAGCAGCAGCTCCTGGGTGCGTAAAAAGCTGCGTTTTCTAATCAGCTTGTAGCAGCGGCGCAGGTAGGGGTGTTCCAACTGTTTTGCCACGTGATATTCCGTTTGCATCTGCTCGAAAATCCGCAGGTCTTCCGGACTTTCAAAAACGGCGCGTTTAAGCGCAACGGTCTCTTTGGTACTCTCGTCCACAGCCATATAAATCACGCTGCGTGCTCCGGTACCGATACGCCGGATAATCGTAAAACCATCTATGTCAATTGATGATTGAGCCATGTTCCCTATACCCTGTTTTTTCTGACATTTCTGCGCCCTGATAACCTGTCTTCGGGCATGCCCATTCCTACTCTTAATTTAATATAATGTACTTGCTTTTGCTCTTATTGTCCAGCATTGATAATTGTTTTAATTATTGGGTTTTAATATTACTGCTTTCCCCTTATGCGGGATTGAAATAACCGTACCCCAGAATAGCGGAAATTTACTTAAACAAAAAAAACCGCTGCCCAGAGCGGTTTTTCGATTTTAGATTTCAACTCCCCGAGTAGGGCTCGAACCTACGACCTGGCGGTTAACAGCCGCCCGCTCTACCAATTGAGCTATCGGGGATTATACCCAATGTCCTGCCTTGTCCGGGGTATTACAGGCCGGTGTCCGCAAGACATCCAAACCACTATTTTCCCTGAAAATCGACGGTTTGTCAAGAATTTTAGCGACAAATTTCCGCCTAAATTCAGATGGGACGATTAAAGGGATTGTTAAGACGTCGGAGGGCGTCAATCCGGCGAAATAGTCAAAACTGAGAGTATTCAAGAATTAAGAAAAATGGCGGGGGGATGTCAAGGCAATAAAAAAAGGCCGGTACTTTTAGGTACCGGCCTGCTGAGACGTTCCTGAGAGAAATCGTATTAATTACCTACTATAATCTTGTCGCGTCTCAGCGAGAGTAAAAGAAGAAAAAGAGCAATCAATCCATTTAGTATTATATCCAGTTGACATCCCCTGAGCAAAGAAATTTTTATAAAAATTTTTATTTTCCACCCATCTTGGACCTAAAGGACATATTATGTCCAGATAAAATTGAGGATTTCCTGAAAATTGCCATTATTTTGAGGTGTAGCTGTCAATATCGAGTTTTGCTGCATTGAGGCCGGAATGGTTTATGCCGGGGGACGTTGAAAAGCCAGATTTTAACACTCAGCTACTTATGTTTTCTATTTCGTCACTGACGCTCCGGGCTTGCAGTTTGATAATTTTTAGAGATTACTTTAAGATTTTTTATCAACATTTTATGTATTTGTGTCGGCGTATTAGTGGAATGTCGGTCGGCAGAAGGGAAACCATTTCAGGGGATACGGGGTCGATCCCCTGTTGTTGCTTTGAAGAAAGATAAGCAACAAAAAAACTGGATGAGGGATGTTTTAAGAGAAAAAAAGGCTCTGTTGAATGTCATGAAAAGAGAATTTGTTTTAGGGTTTCAATATGCTTGTCATCTGTGGCGACGGACGGATCTGGAGGCCCGGCCGTTTAATATTATTCGTGTGGCGCAGGTCTTAACAGAGGCAGGCATAGAGGTATTTGAAGTAGATATTGAAAGCAGCTGTTTAAGCTGTGCTCCCCGTCCGCTGGCGGTTCGTGAGGCCTTAACGGGTGAATATACCGCGGACTATATCAGCGGCAAAGAATATCCTTCTGAAATCCCGGGGGTAGTCCTAAAGTTATTGGCCGAAAAGGGCATTACGACGCATTTTGAAAAAAATCTATAAAATAGGAGTATTTCCGATAATATTCTCTCTCTCAATATCACTTCTTTGCTTCATTGTTTTTTGTTGCGTTGGGTATATTTCATTTTTTTGTCAACATTGCATTTTTCCCAACCGACTTTAATTCATAGTGAGAGTGAGAGCAGTAAAAGTTCTATAATGATGGGAAGAGTCGATGATTTGCCATAAAATTTTAATTACCATAATAATAATGCTGAGTGGTGTTGTATATGCCCAGGTTTTTGTTCAATTGTGTGACCCATGTGATTTGACCCCCATTTTAACCAATCAAGTTATGGTTGGGAAAAAATGTTCCCTGCAAATTTATTCCGACGCCAACGATTTGTGGAGCGGGGGGTTGTTTTTATCGGGAGAAGACCGGGAAATGGGTGTTCTGCAGGGCAGGGGCAAAGATCCGAATTCACGAGACTGGAAGGGGAGTCATCTGGAAGCGGCAGGTCCGATGGCTAAAGTCTATGCGTGGAACGACTCGGAGATCGGCGGTTTTGATATTTATACGAGCGAATACTCCTGTCAGGCAGGGATGTGGTTTCTGGTTGATTATCTGGCCCTGCAAGAGGGAGATTGCCCCGTTGGTTATTATGACCACAGCTTTTCGTGGACGCAGCCGGACCCGAATATTCCGATTTCGATAGAGAATATTCCCAATGTTGATTTCAATGACGATGGCGTAGTGGATTTGAAGGATTTTATGATATTTGCTTCCCATTGGCTTGAAGAAGGATGTTCTGATCCTGAGTGGTGTCAGCGAACTGATGTTGACAAAGACGGGGAGGTTGGCCTGACGGACCTGACTTTGTTTACGCAGTACTGGCTGTGGGGAACGCCCGGATATGTCACACCGTCCGAACCAAACACTGTAGAACCTAATAGCGTAGAATCGCCTGTGGAGCCCAATAATGTGGAACTGCCAGTTGACCCCAATGTGATTTTCAGAATTCAGGATGAGACTGGATTACAGGAAATCACGCTCAATACGGGCGACAGTATTTGTTTGTATCTTGCAAAACAGACTTTTGAGAAAGATGTTTTTGTAATTTCTCTGGAGGTTAATATCTCCGACCCGAATCTTGGCTGGATAGACAATACCGAATACAACCCCACAGACCCGAATAATCCGGGAACGGCTCAGATTTTAGCATCTCCACGGATGTCTTTCTTTGATTACTACGGTCCTGGATACACCCAATTCGATGGGATCCAATTTGCCATGGTCAACATAGGACAAGCAATATCGGATGGTCCTATTTCCAGTTTTGTTTATACCGCGACTGGGCCGGGAGATGTTGTGTTATCGCTTGTTAATTATATGTCGCCGGTCCAATTAGAACAGATTGTTATCCATCAAATAAACGCGGAGTCTTCTTCGCAGACACAAATAGACCCTAACACTCTGGCGGAATTTCTGGAGAATGCCTGGGATACCAGCAGAGAACTCCAGAGTACAACCACGGAGGCGGAATGGAATGCTTTTGTTGAAGACGTGAAAAGTTCCGGTGAATGAGAAAGAAACTATTGCTGTGGAATATATAAGACAGAGGTATTTATGAAAAGATTAACACTATCTGTAATGAGTATGCTTTTTATCTGCAATGCGGTTGCTGCGGATAGAACTCTTTCATCTGACGAGATTAATACGATTTTAAGTATTCTGACTCAGAATCCTGTTCAGACATGGCTGCCGGCGGGAACGATTCAGGCCCGGCATCTGGCGTATTATGGGGAGGAAAAAACCGTTTATGAATCCAGTGAAACGATGCGTCTGAACGGGGCATTGTTCCGCTGGGAGGTTACTCTGGTGTCGATGGGCAATGAGGACAAGGAGACGCCGGGCAAGAGAAATGCAGTTGACGCCAATACACTGGATATTAACAGAGAGAAGGTGTTCTGCTGGAACGGTGACACTTATACGCGTTATTATAAATCCTCTAATTCCGCAGTGATAGAATCTCAGGGCACACAGGCTCCACTTGGTACTTACGGTCCTTTCGGCGCCGGGGTCGTTCCTTGGGGGTACGGGTTTTATACATTTCAGAATTTGTCCCAATACGCCTGTACCGGCAGCGAGGTCTGGGTTGAGGGACAAAAGCAAATCCATCTTCAGGCTACGAATGATAAGTTCGATCCAGTTCTGAAAATGAATTTTGTGCTGGACCCGGCCAGGAATTATGCGGTGCTTAACTTTCTGATACAGGATCCGCAGTTTACCGGGATTGAACAGAAATACGACCAGTATATTCAAGTGGACGGCCGATGGATTCCCACACTTGTCACCGTTGAGCGGTTTGTCACGACGCCGCAGGGGAGTGGGATTTTGTCTTATGAAGACTGGCGGTTTGAAAGTGTGAAGGCGGAGGTTCCTGCGGCTTCGGAGTTTTCGGTGAAGCTGAACGACGGCACGTTTGTGGAATTTTATGCGCCGGGCAGGAAATCTCTGATGTACTATATGAGTGACCAAAAAGACATAAAGTTGCTTTTGGACGAGAAAACCGCGTTTTCGAGTTATTCGGCGTCTGTTCAAGAAAGTTGTGCGGCGGCGGCCGCACAACTGGCCGCCCGGCAATTTTCCCGCTCGTTTTCGGCCGAACAGATGGAAACTTTAGTCACACAACAAAATAATAAGATGACGAGTCTTTATCTGCTGAAGGAAAAACTGGAGGAAGCGGGATTGTATTGTGCCGCAGTGGAAACCACGCTGGAGTCGTTGCGCGGGATAAAAAATTCTACGATAATTTTGCATCTCTCAGCTTCCAACCATTACGTAATTCTGGATCATGTTGATAATAAAGACGTCTGGACTATCGACCTGACAAGTCGCAAAATCTACTGGAAAACTCCTATTCAGCAATTTCTTCAGGAATGGAAACAGGGAACCGCTCTGATTGTTTCGGATAGTCCCTCAAATCTGAGTAATAATGAGGAGACACTGCTACCGCCGTTGACCCAGCAGCAGATTTTGGGCGGCAGCCCCCCGGTCGAGGGCTATTCGTGTACCGAGCGGATTCAAGAGGAATATCATATTCTCTGTTCCAAAGTAGGCTGGATGTGCGGGGGCAGATACTACCGATATGCGGAGCGGTATGGATGCCGCAAACGTGACGACCTCTATATCGACACGTGTGTAGGCCGGGAGATGCTCGGACATGATTATACGCATTGCCTGACTGATTTCCCAAGCGGCTGGTGCGTTTCGTCCGGCACGTGGTACCCCCGGTATATCCGAGCCTGCCGGTAGAGAAATTTCCGACGCTTGATTTTTTCATGCCATCCTGATATTATCAGGATATGATGCGGAGGGCTTTTACGCTTCTTGAATTATTGGTGGTCATCGCAGTTTTTGGATGTCTGCTGGCTGTTGTTCTGCCGTCTCTTCGCTTCAGCAAATATCAGGCGCAATCGGTTGTCTGCGCGGCCAATCTTCGGCAGATGACTCTCCTGATGGACAACTACGCCCAATTCCAGATGTTTTATCCTCCGGGTTTTTACAGTCCGCCCGGCCATTATCTGCCGCCGGGCGGCTATGTGGGCAATATTGTCTATGATCGGTTAGGCTGGTGGTGGTTCCATTTTCTGATTGACGAGCAGGACGGAAAGAACGTGCTGAACAAGATGGCGTTTTGTCCTTCATCTGCAGCGGAGAATCAGTTTGGACGGAATATTCTTTGCGGCAATTACGGCGTCAATTATTCGATCTGTAAAATTGCCAGATCGAATACCGATGAGGAATTTGTCGGCAGTTCTCTTAAACCCGGGCGGATAAGACATCCGTCCAACGTTCTTTTGCTTGCGGATTCCGGATACAGTTTGCTCAGTTGGAAAGCTGCTACACTCGATCCGGCGGTTACTTTTGAATACAGTTCAAGAAGCGGGGCATTTTATGTTCCGGGCCTTTCCATTAATTCTCAGAAAACGATTAATCCTGAGATGGTAATGGATGCGACAAAGGGGCGACATCCGAATTTAACCATCAACATTGGTTTTGCCGACGGCGGCGTGAAAAAGGTCAAAGCGGAAACATTGTTGATTGCGACCGATATCCCGTCGGATTGTCCGGCTTACTCAACCTGGTCTCCTTTGAACAAGCGGTAAAGTGGATTTTGCTTCAATTCTTTTTCGACCTGGGCGGCATCCGGATATTGAATGGTCATTTCCATAACAGACTTTTCCGCTTGTCCCGGCTGTTTTTCGAGCCACTGTATTCGCACGGGGAGGTGAGACCCGTTCAGATAAACTCTCCACGTTTTTTCGACAACCATTCCTGTTTCCGTGGAGTCTTTCCATGTCAGATCATATATTTGGAAGGCCTTATCCGGGGATAAATCCGGCCGTCGTTTCCATGTATGGCCGGCGGGAATCTGACGGATGGTTTCAAACGGCAGCAGTCCAAAACCGGCACAGTTGAGTTTGGACCAGAGATCCTGTTCAAATTGTTTTGAAACGGCGTTATTTTTTTGTTCCAGATGAAAAGCTTTATGGTTCTGAATATCCAACAGGACCTCGCTGTCATCCTGCCGGCAGGTTACCAGCCCCATTTTTTTTGCAATCAAAATTGTCTGGATAGGATTATTCCGTTCCGGGACATTAATCCGGATTTGGCAATTCACTATCGCATTTACTGCGTGATAAACATCCTGAAGAGATACCCCTCTGGCGGTTGTCGTTCTGAAAAGGACCAGAGACACAACGAGCAGGATTGCGGCCGCAGCCGCAATCCGTGTAAGAGGAGAGGTTCCGGAGAACCTGTTTTTCAATCCGGCTTGAAGCCGGGTATCCACCTGAACACAGGGGTTGCCTTCCTTATCGACCTCCAGTTGCGTCAGAATTCCGGAGGATTTTCTATTCCGAACAG
Organism: Planctomycetota bacterium; assembly: GCA_016873215.1. Taxonomy (GTDB): domain Bacteria; phylum Planctomycetota; class Phycisphaerae; order Sedimentisphaerales; family Anaerohalosphaeraceae; genus Anaeroglomus. The sequence continues at coordinate 10,809 of VGXU01000019.1, read as the reverse complement.
TCTGAATTGTTGCGGCGGTCTGTTCATTCAAATTTTCCGTGCTGCAAGGTTCATCGGAAAGTATCCGGGTTGCTTCCACAAGCTGGCTGTCGGAAAGACACAGCGAGGCAATTGTCCGCAAATCTTTCTGACAAAGAGGACATTTGGCAATGTGTACCGTGACGGGAGTTTCCGTCCGGAGGGATAATTCAGGGTGTACGAGAGACGCCAGAAAAGGTTTAACCGCATCACAATCTATCCATTGGGACAGGTATTGGTGATGCAAGGCAAGAATGTGGGACTGTTTATCGCAACCTTTTGTTTTTTTACAGAGTTCATTTTCCAGGCGTTTGATTTCGTTCTGACACTGCTGACACTTTTTGATGTGTTCAAAGCATACCGCCGATGCAGGTGAAGTTTGTCCGGTTAAATAGTCGAAATAAAAAGATTGCGCCTGTCGGCAATAGGAATCATTTGTCTTCTTCATTGTCAGCCCTTTCCTGTATGTTCAGTAAACTGCGTATTTTTTTTAAGCCCACCGAAATATACCGACTTGCACTTCTTGGTTTTATATTCATTTCCTTAGCCACATCCTCGATAGCATATTGTTTTTTATATCGCAGGGCGATAGCTCTGCCTTCTGTCTTAGAAAGATGGTTTTCAATCAAGCTGAATATTTTCTGCACATCTTCAGAGAAGTCAGCTTCTTTATTCGACGTATCTAATTGTTTTGATTTTATTTCAGTATAATGCCGAATTTTAGTTTCGTATCTTATATGCGATCGCTGCCAATCCCTGACTTTATCGAGCACGACTTTGTATAAATAACCTTGCATATTGAGCACATCGTCCGGGACCGGCTTGGCCACAAAAAAAAGAAACACATCATGAAACAGGTCTTCGATAGATTCATTATTGGAGGCGATGTGTCTGATAACAGAATATATGAATTCACCATGCGCTACAAACAACCGCCTGGCGAGCTCAACTCGATGTTGTACGTCCTGTAGCTGGTCTGTTTCTTTTGAAAGCACGTATTGTATCTATCCATAATTTAATTCTTTCTATTATCATAATAACTTTATTCGATAAAATCAAATTTCAAATATATCCGGATGTGGCATGTCCTGTAATGTTTAAATGTTCTGTATTTAATCTATATATATGCCGTTTTTTTTGAGTGTTTTGTTGATATTTTTTTATGCAGCAGTTCTCGAAAAGTTCTTGTTGTTCGGATAAGAAACCTCTACAATACCTGCGTCTCAGACGGCTACAGCAAACCATCAGAAAAGAAAAAGGAAACCGTTATGTTGTCGAGGCTCTATTCGGTGACACTGGAAGGCATTGAAGGCATTGTCTGCGAAGTGGAGGTGGATGTTTCTCGCAGCGGGTGGGACAAGCCGATGATTGTAGGTTTGCCTGACGCGGCGGTCAAGGAAAGCATCGAGCGTGTTCGCAGCGCGATTGTCAATTCGGGATTTCATTATCCGGAGACGCAGGCGGTGGTCAATCTTGCGCCTGCCGATGTGAAGAAGGTTGGGCCTGCATTTGACCTGCCGATTGCGCTGGGGATGCTGGCGTGCAGCGGCAGTCTGTCGCTGGATAATCCCGGAAAATACATTGTGGCGGGCGAACTGGCTCTGGATGGGCGTGTTCGGCCCGTCAACGGTGTGCTGAGTATGGCGATGGTCGCGGCGGAAAAGAAATTCGCGGGCATCATCGTCCCGCTTGAGAACGCGTGCGAGGCGGCTGTGGTAGAGAATATCGAGGTTTTTGCGGTTGGGACGCTGTCGCAGGCGGCGGCGTTTTTAATGGGCCGGCTTCCGATTGAGCCGACAGTGGTGGATATAGACGCTCTTTTCCGTCGGTCGGCGGCTTATGATGTGGATTTTTCCGACGTGAAGGGACAGGAGTCTGTCAAGCGTGCGCTGACGATTGCGGCGGCGGGTGGGCATAACGTGATGATGATTGGTCCGCCGGGGGCGGGCAAGACGATGCTGGCGCATCGGATGGCGACGATTATGCCTGATTTGACGCTGGCCGAGTCGCTGGAAACGACGCGGGTTTATTCGGCGGTTGGGTTGCTGGAAAAGGGCAAGGCGCTGGTTGCGACGCGTCCTGTGCGGACGCCGCATCATACGGCGTCCGGGCCGTCACTGGTGGGTGGCGGAACGCATCCAAGGCCTGGGGAATTAAGTCTGGCCCATCATGGGATTTTGTTTCTGGACGAATTCGCGGAGTTTCCGCGTCATGTGCTGGAGATGGTTCGTCAGCCGCTGGAGGAAGGGTCTGCGCTGGTAAGCCGGGCCAAAGGGACGCTGCGGTTCCCGGCACGATTTATTCTGGTTGCGGCGATGAATCCGTGTCCGTGCGGGTATTCGGGTTCGGACAGCAAGCGCTGCCGATGTACGCCGGGCCAAATCGAGCGATATGTTTCAAAAATTTCCGGGCCGCTGGTGGACCGGATTGATATTCATTGCGACGTGGCGCCGGTGCCCTTTCAGCAATTGCGGGGCGGGCCGGACGGGATGTCTTCGGAAGAGATTCGCAGGCATATTGTTTCGGCCCGGCGGATTCAGGCCCATCGTTTCGGCGAAAACAGCCTGACGACCAACGCCGTGATGACGCATAAAGAAGTGCAGAAGTTTTGCAAGATGGACGAAAGTTGTCAGCAGCTTTTGAAGCATGCGATGGTGGAATTCGGGTTGTCGGCCCGTGCCCACGATAAAATATGCAAGGTGGCTCGGACAATTGCGGACTTGGAGCAAAAGGAGACGATTCATCCCGAGCATATTTCCGAGGCGATTGGCTATCGGCGATTAGACAGGAAATTGTGATGATTATCCTGTTCCGGCCAGCCAGTTTTGGGCCAGTTGCAGCAAGTCCTGAATGTTGATTATGCCGTCCGGAGAGCCTGGCGGGGCGATGTCGGCCTTTGGATTCCAGTTTGCCGACATTGTTGTAGTCATCCATAATAGGCTGTAGGCGTTCAAATCCAGCATATCCACCTTTTTGTCGCCGGAAGGTGGAGGCGCGATGTCCCCGGCGATGGGAGGGACAACCCGCTGAAATTCCAGCACAGGGTCGTCCTGCAGGAACAATCCGCCGCCGCGAAGAATCAGGTTATATTCGGTGAAGAGGTTCATTCCAATGATACCGTCGAGCGTGCCACCTTCAGGGCTTGCGATATCGAGCATCACGACGGGGACATTGGTGTATTCGAGCCGCTGACCGAGGGCGGGCATCTTCAGCGAATCGACATAAAATCCCGGCGCCATAATGGTCTGGCCGGTGACGCCTTCGATTTCGACCTCAAAATCGGGATCGTCCGGATTGAGTTCCATATCCGCCGCGACGCGCGAGCCGACAACCGTGATTTGAGCGCCGGTATCAAGCATAAACCGATGATAATCTGTGAAGGTGTTCGAGCCTTCAGATATGATTACGCGGTGAACAAAAAACAGGCTCTGTGACAAATTGCCGATAATAATCGATGGGCTTGTGGGGTCGAAATTCAGGTCGAAATCTATGCCGGCAATATATTGGACGGAAATGCCGCCTAACGGTCGCAGTTCCAGCGGGAGTTTATAGGGATAACTCGGAGTGGCGGGGTCATCCTGTGAATAAATCTGAATGTCCGGAGCTGTAATTTGCCGATTTTTTCGCGTAATGGTAATCGGATTATCATTGCGAATCCATGTGTTAAAATAGACGCTGAATGGCGATCCGATGGCTGTGGCTAAATCCGGCAATGAACCGGGATTGTCGCCAAGGAGGATGGAAACATTGCTTTCTCCTGCGAAACCGGCGGTACTGCGAAGTTTGGCTTCAGGACTTGTCGGCGAGTTGGGTTCCAGAGCTGCAAACCCCTTGATAAACAGGCCGAGAGGTTGACTGACCCATGCATCGACAGAACCGGTGACACCGCTGATGGTCGTGGTGTTATTGGTTTTATAAGTGGAATTGAACAGCCTGGCCATTACCGCGTTTTCATAACCGAAGACATGCGAACTGGCTCCGGTATCAAATATCCCGATGGCGTAATTGTCCTGGATATTCGAGGCAGTCAGAGTGCCGGCCAGGGCGGGTTCGACGACGGCTTCCAGTTCCATTTCATCCAGCCTTTTATTAGTTGTGATGACGACGATCCAGGGAACAAAGCCGTCAACCGGCGGAGAATCAATTACATTCGCATTCACCGACGTCGGTGCAGCGGCGGCAAAGAACGTCGTCTCGGCGGGCTTGGGTTGTTCCTGGAGATATCGTATCCGCTTTATTTTTCCGCCGCCGGGAAGGCGCCAATCCACCTGCTGTGATGTCGATTCGGCAAAGACGTACTCCGTGCACATCAAAAGAATTGTGCACAGAGACAGGACAGTCAATTTAATTGGATGATTTTTTTTCATATTCATATCTCCTGACATCGGCTGAAAACCCGATTGAATTTCTTTTCCCCGCAAAATAAAGAGCTAAAAATATTATAGACAAACCGTTTCCATAAAGCAAGAAAAACCGCCCTGTATTATAGTCCTATAAACAGACGGTAGTTTGTTAAAATTTAAAAGCACAGCATAATAAATCAGTTTTTTACGTATTTGGGGGTTATTCGGGGGTTAAATGGGGGGGGTGATTCTGCCGATAGAGTCGTCAGGAATCTACAATGAGGAGTAAAATTATGGGTATTCAAAAGTGGTCGGAAAATATAATTTTGGTTAATCTTGCCGAAGAGCCGTATCTGGGGGAAGAGCTGCAAACGGTGATAGGGATGGTTAGCAGTCAATCCAATTACAGCGTAGTAGTCGATTTCACGGAGACGTCGCTAATTACGTCGTCAAGCTTAGCCAAGCTGCTGAAACTTCGCAAAACACTGGTGGAAAACGGGCAGGATCTGATTTTGTGCGGGATGAAACCGCAGACAAAGGGGATTTTTCGTCTGACAGGTCTGGATATAGTATTTAAGTTTGCCGAGGATCAACTCGTGGCGCTGGCTACTTTACAGATGGCCGCAGTGACGGATTCCGGTGATTGACAGCTTCACAGGTGATATGTATAATTTGTTTATGCGGGAAGTAAGCCTATTACGAATGCCGCGACCAAAACGGCTTTCGTAATCTGCTTGCACGCAAATAAAATGTCGCCAACGACAGAAAGGGTTGTATGCAGGCCGAAAACGTGCGGCAGGTGGAATCGCTGCTGGAGTATCATTTCCAAGCTCCCCAACTTCTGGAAGAAGCACTGACCCACTCTTCTCAAGCTGAAGACCGACTGGCAAGCAATGAACGGATGGAATTTCTGGGGGATTCGGTATTGTCGCTTGTTATCTGTCGGGCGCTGTTTGACCAATTTCCGGATTATCAGGAGGGCGACCTGACCAAACTGAAAAGCATGATTGTATCCCGTAAAAGCTGTTCGGAAATTACGTCGCGGCTTGGCCTTATCGAATATATCCGGGTTGGCAAAGGAACGGATCTCGGCCGGGCGCTGACCGGTTCCATCGCGGCAGGGGTTCTGGAAGCCGTCGTTGCGGCGATTTATCTGGACGGGGGACTGGAAGCGGCTCAACGGTTTATTCTTTCGGCTTTCGAAGAAACGATCACTGCGGCGAACGCCTGTGAACATCAGGAAAACTTCAAGTCTATGCTGCAGCAGTATTGTCAGCGGCACATGGAGGGGACTCCTGCCTACGAACTGCTGGATGAGAAAGGGCCGGATCACAACAAATGCTTCGAAGTGGCGGTGGTCATTCGACATCACCGTTATCCGAGCGCCTGGTCGGTGACCAAGAAAGAAGCCGAACAGCGGGCCGCCCGCAACGCACTGGTGGAATTAGGATTGCTGCTTAGTGAACCGGAAGAAGAATCGGCTTGATCCGAGAGTCTATTCAATAGACTCTAACGCGTAATGAGCCAAACCAACAGGTTGAGTACGACAATCGCCAGAATCATAAAGCCGCTTAACACACCGAAGAGAACCAGCGTTTCGCGTAGAAAAACCTTTGTCAACAATGCTCGCAGTTTGGTGGTTTTGTAAATGACTGCAATTGCGGCCAGGAGGGGGAACATCCACAGCATAAATGCCGGCGAGGTCGCGATATTTTCAGGCTGCGTGAACGAAGCCATGATTCCGTAGAGGAGCGCCGACATATCGTTATTCCTCCCGCCCGATGAATTCGCCGCGACCGGCGTAAGCCATATAGACCGCGCTGAAGACAGCCAGTAAATTCAACAGACCCGCCACCGCGGTGTAGATTTGTCCCAAATCACAGGGACGTCCATAACTCTGATAGGCGCCATGGCGTGCCAGATGGTCTAATATCCACACTGCCGGTGTGGCCATCATCTGGGCGATATACCATGCCCATCCGCCAACGGAGTCAATAATGCCAATGGAACCCAAATACAGTCCCAAGCCGAAAGTCAGGGTGATGGTGATAAAGATTATCATTCCCCGTTTGGGCTGCCTGATGAGGAAATGTCCGCCGCCGGGAATAACCCATCCCGCCAGCGCCACGGCCACCAGCCATAACCAATAATCAGCTTTGTTCTGAAACCGCATCCTTCTTCCTCAATCTTCCTGAGTGGGTGGCGCCAGTAATTCCGGCTTTTTCGAGGGGACATAATTCATTCGTTTTTGAATGTGTTTAGGGTCGAAGTGAGTCAGTCCCAGCGAGGATGCGCTATTCAGCGAAGTACGTATTGCCGCGAAAGGTTTGCTTTGCTGATACTCTTCCATTGTTGCGGGCTGACGGATGACGCTCCTGACGACATAATACGCCGCGCCAGGCGTAAATTCGACAATCTCCGAAATCTCCCCGGTGTGTGCTTTTTCCGCCAGCAAATCAAAAAACCTGCGGTTGAGCATATTGGCGACAATCCGGCTTTGCAGGAATCCCTCCGAAATGGGGTTATCACGCATCATTCTGCGAATCTGGCCGATATCGCTTTCAGAGGCAAGAAGCTGCCGTTTGAGCGAATCGACGGTCAGTTTTCGGAAGGCGCCGGTCGGGGCGATGTTGGGGTCTTTAGGAGCATAAGTGGAATTATATTTTTCCACGGCTTTGTCCCAGTCGGTTTTGGCGACGAGTTGCTTGAATTCCTCGGCTTTGGCTTTAGCGGTTTCCATCGCCTGGACTCTTCGGATGTCGTCACTAACCTGTTGTTTGAGATTAAAAACCTTTTTTTCATTTTCGGTGCCGCTGTCGATCATACCTGCGGAACTATAGGTGACGTCAACCGCGGACGGAACATCGGATTTTTGAATGTCAATTACCCTGCAGATGACGGTGACGGAGGTGTAGGAAAAATCTTTTTCAGAATAAAAACCGCCGGACATTGGGCCGATGTTTTCCCATAGTCTTGGAAGATACATGCCGATTTTTTTGGGTGTTAACGTGTTCTGTGGGTCCATGGCGAAAACCGCCTCTGGTAATGGCGTTTGCATGCCGGAATGACTGATCTGAAGGCTGATCAGGCAGTTATCGGCGGCGAAATCCACGGGGCCGAGAAGGCCGGTTTTTCCGGCATGAATCGGAACTTTATATTTTTCAGTCATTTTCGCGGCCACGGCCTGAAAATCAACTACGGCCTGACGAATTTGTTCATTGGAGGCCTTTTCCATATCCAGACTGATCATCTGGGTATCCAGCATATCTTTGGCGTCCTTGAAAATTAACTGAGTCAGCTTTTCGCTGCGCTGCTTTTCAAGGGCGTTGTAAATCTGGCCGGATGCCTCCGCAAAAGAACGTGTTTCGGTGATGGTTTCCCCCTGGGGGTTGTTGGGGTCTTTTGGTTTGGAGGAGCGGAATTGGTCGATATTGCTGCTGTAATATTCTTCCATCGCCTCGGCAGTGGGTTTTTCCGTACGTTGTTTTACGTCGTCGTTTTTCACGTAAAAATACTCAAGTTGGATGCGCACCGGCAGTTTGTATCCGAAACCGTAGGGGTTCTTTTCGGAGAATTGGCCGGGCGGAAATTCCTTATAGGTATCAAACTGAGTCTGAATCTGCTGGGCCGTCGGTTTGGGCTGCTGGTTGATAAACCATTCGGCGGAGAACCTGGCGGAATCGACATCAATCCGTTCCATATTGCGGCCGACAACGGCACGAAGCTGCGCCAAAGTTACATCCTCATTGTTGCAGACCTCGTCGGCCCATTTGAGGATACCGAGGAGTTTTCCAAACGTGCTGAGGATTTGTGCGTCGGTCAGATTCAGTTGTGAAGCGACACGGTGAATTTGCGTCGCTGCATCGATTTGATTGTTTGTCATTTGCGGAATAAGCTGCCGTAAGAAGCCGGCGGATTGCGCGTTAGAAACCGCGATGCCGGCTCTGCGAGCCTCGGCAGAAAGCAAAATCCACATTGTTTCCGGGCGTTCCTGTTCCTGGTTAAAAAATGCGTCGATATCCGCGACAGTCACGGGGATTTGTCCCTGCTGAGCGGATTGACAAAGCTGATTGCGAAGATGAGCCAATGTCTGCGCGTCACCAAACAGCAAGGCCCCTAAAAGATGGGCGTTGATGTCCGGTGCGCCATAAGAGGTGGGTTTATTGAAAAGAAACATATCCATCCGCATGGCGGTGAGAACTCCCAACTCCTGGCGAGCAGCCATCATATCAATGGAGGTAATTTTTTTGCCGGTGTCATACGTGGCAAAAGTCTGTTTTCCGCCATGCCCCATGTAAATCAAAAGCTGCTGGAACCCATAACCGCCGACAAAGGTAATCATACACCCGATGACCAATATTACCATAAGAGTCTGGCGGTTTTTTCGTATCCATTTAATCCAATTCATAACGTTATCCTGAAAATTCAAAACCTGTTGTGTTTTGTACATTTACGAAACACTGGAGTATAATCATCGCCAAGGGATTTGCAAGCAAAAACATTTCGGAGTAATCGGACCACAAATTGCGTCGTCGTCGGCGATTATTTTAGCCTGTTTTAACGTCTACGAGGCTGCTTTACGGATACGATTGTACTACTTTCGATGAAACAACTTGCATCTGACGGTACCTGCAACTCAATATAGCATGACCATTCTCCCGCTTCATTTATTAGCCCAAGTTCCGCAGCATCGTTCTTAGCAGTGTTGAAAACGGCATTTGGTCTTCACTGCAATTGCCCCTATCAGTACTGCGGATGAGGGTACTGCGGAACCACGGTCAGGAGTTCTGTTTTTGATGATTGCAGTTAGCCCGCAGAAGTATGTGCGGATTATTCCGTGGGTATCGCTACAACTGCTGTTTGTGGGGGCGATGTCGCTTATTGCTGGTGGCCGGCAATGGTTGTCGCGGCATGTTATTACTGTCCGGAAAAGAAAAAGGCCATGCCGGGACAACAGAAATGACTTTCCAAATAAAAAAAGAAGCATTAAATCGTAACGATAAGCATTTCTGTTTTTCGAGTCAAGACGGCTTTGGATTGACAAGCGGCGGGGATGAGCAGTGTGTCGCCCATGACGAAAGGCGTCCGGCTGTTATTAGAATCGATCAACTGGCCAGAGCCGGAAATGACTATCACAGCCCGCATAATGCCCGGATTGAAACAGACCTCGTCTCCGGGATTGTATTGCAGCTTATCCACCTTAAATTCAACGGCATCGACAAGTCGGCCTTCGGTACGAACCGGCAGAATATCGTTGGGTTGATTAAAACGGATACTTTCCATCGCCTGTTCAATGTGAAGCGGGCGGGGTTTGCCGGTGTCCGGATCGAGGCGGTTCCAGTCAAATACGCGATAGGTTGTATCGGATGGCTGTTGAATCTCTGCGATTAATAACCCGCTTCCGATCGCATGGCATGTGCCGGGAGGGAGAAAATGACATTCGCCGGGCTTAACGGGGACTTTAACCAGAAAATCGACACAATTGCCGTTTTGAATCGATGCCTTAAACACGTCGGCGGTTGTGCCGGGCTTTAACCCCTTATAGATGAATGCGCCGGGGCGAGCGTCAATGATATACCAGCATTCCGTCTTGGGGGATCCCTCGCCCATTTTCTTACATGCGGCATAGTCAGGATGCACCTGAACGCTGAGAATATCGTCGGCGTCGAGAATCTTTATCAGCAGAGGGAAAGGCTGCTGCCAGTCTATCCGGCCTGTGACATCGGTTCGATACCGCTCGATGACTTTATTAAGGGTCTGGCCAGCCAGGTCACCGTTGGCGATTTCTGAATGGTTGTCGGGCAAATCGGTCAGTTCCCAGCTTTCACCAATCTTCCGGCCAGCGGGGATGGGCTTATTGAAAAAACTGTACAGCGCTGTCCCGCCCCAAATACGCTGCTTGAATAGCGGTTTAAATTTAAAGGGATATAACATCATAGGTTAACTTCTTTTGTCGGTTATCCCCTTATTGAAAATTGAAAAATATACGCAATGGGTATGATTTTGTCTTTGCCCCACAAACGCCAGCGACGGTATATTGCTCCCGATTGAAAATCTTTTTTTTCAATCAGAAAGCAACTTGCGTCCGATAAATAGCGTATATGAGGATAAACAATGACCGACCAGCCGCAGCATGACAGACTGCCATCGATGAGTCTGGGCGATCATCTGGAAGAATTACGATCCCGGCTAATTTTAGCGCTGGCGGGCATGGCCGTGGCGGTGATTATTTCGTTCTTCTTTGGACATTATTTTGTGAAACTCTTGCTTGTGCCATATGAATCGGCGGTTCAAAAAACAGGCTTTACTGCTCATATCCAAGCGATTACCGTTGCCGAGCCATTTATGGTCTATATAAAGGCGGTTATAGTCCTGGCGGCACTGATTTCCTGTCCATGGCTGTTTTACCAGTTCTGGGCGTTTATCGCTGCGGGCCTGTACGAACGTG
>VGXU01000018.1 GCA_016873215.1 Planctomycetota bacterium | reverse complement strand
TCTGGAATCTCCTAACTTAAGGAAATTCAGATAGTTTATTGTCTCTGACTAATATCCGGAACTTTTATCTGTCGCCGGAAGGCAAGATTGATTGTCGCTGATCAGATGGCCTCTCAATGGCTGACTGGCAATTCCGTCCCTGACGATATGGTGCAGATTTCCGCCGGGACGTTTCAGATGGGGGATAGTTTCACTGAAGGGTACTCAAATGAACGTCCTGTTCATACGGTTACGCTGAGTCCGTTTTATATGGGCAAGTATGAAATCACCAATGCCCAGTATTGCGCCTTTCTTAATTCCGCCTATCTACAGGGTTTGATAGCGGTTACTTCAAATGTGGTCTATAAGGCTGGCTCAGGGACGAGCTATCCTTACTGCGATACCTATCAATCTTCCACCTATAGCCAGATTAGCTGGAACGGCAGCACGTTCAGTGTCCGCACCAAGAGCGGGCGGGATATGTCCAACGACCCGATGATGATGGTAAGCTGGTATGGAGCGGTCGCCTACTGCAACTGGCGGAGCCAGCAGGAAGGCAGGCAAACCTGCTATAACGACTTTGTGACCTGGACTTGCGATTTCAGCAAGAACGGCTATCATCTGCCGACCGAAGCTCAGTGGGAATATGCTGCCCGGGGCGGACTTCCCGGTAAGCGTTTCCCGTGGGGTGATACCATTAACCAAACGCAGGCCAATTTTTACAGTTATACATATTCCTATGATTTCAGCCCAGTTAAAAATCAATTGCATCCGATCTGGAATGACGGGGTTTATCCTTATACCTCGCCGGTGGGCTTCTTTGACGGCGGGTTAAAATACAAGAGCAACTACAACTGGCCCGGCAGTGCGACCAGTTACCAAACCGAAAATGGCGGCAATGGGTATGGTCTGTATGACATGGCGGGCAATGTTTGGGAGTGGTGCAATGATTGGTATTTGAGCACGTACTATAGCTCAAGTCCAGGTTCTAATCCAGCTGGACCCACAACAGGTAGTTATCGTGTGTTTCGCGGCGGCGGCTGGGGCGACCTCGCCTACTACTGCCGCGTTGCCATCCGGGGCAACAGCGGCCCGACGACTCGCGGCAACTACTACGGCTTCCGTATTTCCCTGGACTTTAATTAACCTTTATTCTTTTACTCTTTTACCCTTTTTACATCCGAGTGAAGCGAGGATCGAAAAAATAGATATGCAATCCCCGAACCCTGCACGCTTTTGCTGTTGGGTTTGGGCGGATTGCTGATTAGAAAACGATAACTTTAATTTTGGAGGCAGGAAAGATGAAAAAAACATTGTTTACATGGATAGCTATGATGGTTATGGGAGCGGTTGCTTCAGTCAATGCGGCATACTATGTTGCTGGGGACTTCAACGGCTGGAACGCAGCGGGCAATCTGATGACTGAAACTTCAAGTGGAATTTGGTCAGTGTCCCTAAGCGGGATTGACCCCGGAAGGCATGAGTTTAAAATCACCAATGGGGATTGGTTATGGAGTTATCCCGGCGCGAACAGTTGGTTTTATGCCGATGCTTCCGGTACCATCACAATCACATTCAACACAAACGCCGTATCGGATGGCTGGCTGCCCTCACAGTATCGCTTAGCAGTGAGTACCGATCCGGACACATGGACGCTCACAGGTGACTTTAATAACTGGGACAATACAAACACGACAAATCAAATGTTTTTCGACAATGGCAGTTACAGTCTGACCATGGAACTGCCACCCGGTACCTATCAATACAAACCCGTTGTAATTGGTACTTGGGATTCTATTAGTATCGATGGCCGATCCATAAACACCGCCAACATGAGCATTACGACTACAGAGTTGGAGGCCGTAAAGTTCTCTGTCGATGTTAATAAGGGTGTGGTAAAAACAGAAGTTGTTTCCAAACCTGCGACGGTCTATGTTATTACCCCGAATGGCGGAGAACGCTATTTAGGTGGGAGAATCGTTGAAATTGAGTATACCTCTTTTGGAGAGATGCCCAGTGTTAATATTGAATATTCTGAGGACAACGGATTCTCATGGGTTTCGATTGAATCCGGTGTGTTAAATACAGGGAGTTATGAATGGACTGTTCCCGATGTTGATTCCGAAAACTGTTTGGTAAGAGTTGCTTCTGCGAACAATCCAACAATATTTGACACCAGCGACAATGCCTTTATTATGTATCGTTGTTTAAAAAATTCTTCCGATATCAATAACGACTGTTTTGTGAACCTGGAAGACTTGGCTCTACTGGCTCAGAGTTGGCTATGGTGCGGCGATAAATATAATCCTGTATGTCAACTAAACTAATCGGGGCAGGCCATTGGTGGCTTAGCCTTTCGGCGAAAAATACTCCTATGAGCATGTAGCATAATCAACCAGACTTTTCATAAGTCCTTTATTTTCGATAAAATGCTCAACGTAAAATAAGGGTACTACCTCATGATATTGGTACATCTTTATTAAATGTATATATGGGCAAAATATTATAATAATCTACTTTTAGCAGCCAATGTAAGAATTTGTTTTTTGATTTTATCCGGCAGCCCCGGCCAGACCCGGACAATTTCGGCCAAATCAGGGGAAAGAGTATTATTTTGTCCAGTACCATATTCAGTACCACTTGACACATCGGTATTTTCTGCCATACTCTCTAACTGGTTTGATTGTAAAGGCTTTACGGGTGTGTCTGTCGAATCCACCCCTGCCCACTTTTTTCGGCTCTGCCGAAAAGTTAGAGCAGGTGAGTTTGGAGCAGGAGAACAGGTGAAGAAAACCTCTACGTGTTCTGTCGGGCTCACCTGCGGTCTCCACCTCACCGTTCAAAAAAAGCTTTCATATTTGAAAAGCTCGAAGTCTGCTTTTCAGTATGGTATTAAAGGCTGTAAAAAAAGCCCTCCGGGTATTCCGGCCGGAGAGCTTTGGGTCTTCGATTACGAATCAAGTTTCAGGCTTAGTGCTTTGTTTTCTTCAGCAGCATCGCACCCAGTCCGAGCAGCAGAAGAGTTGTCGGTTCGGGCACGCCAGTGATTTCGAGATTGTCGAATGCGAATTTATCGTTGCCGGGGCCTTCCACGAGGTCATCCACACGAAGCTGGAGATACGACTGATTGTTCAGTGCGGTAAAGCTGGATAAGTCCAGCGCCACAGAATTGAATGTTCCCGCAGCCCAGTTGGGTGTAATGGCGTAATTATCCTTGAGTTGCGTCCAGCTTCCGCCGACGGTTGTACGATAGGCAAGGTCGAAACTGGTTGCTTTTTCCGACCTGTAATCCCAGCGAATGGCCAACGCATGGAAGCCGGTGGTATTAAGGGTTACGATCCACGAAGCGTTGCTGCCGCTGACTTTGATGTCGTCCCATGCTCCCGCTTGCCCGGCGATATGGGCGATGCCTGCCGCGTCGGTATAGGCGACGCCGTTTTTACCATCGATGTCTTTTGTTCCGCCTGCAATCACAAGAGTCGGCGCGGCAACGGTGTTATAGTAGGCCGGGGCTTCCGTGTAGAAAGCGCTGCTGTCGCCGAAGTCCCATACGGCCAGAACGGTGGCTAAGGACGGCTGTGTGAAAGACAGAATTGCGCATACCGCAAAAATGATACCTAAATTACGTGTTCTCATACACTCACTCCTCTCCAAAAATTCAAATATGTCCTCTACTGAGGACTCGCCATACATTATATTAACTCAGGCCATAAAAGTCAATCTATATCTATGGTTTTAGGGATAGAAAATGATTTATGGCATATAAAATGCCGTAATTCATTGTAAATTAAGCCTTTACGGCAAATGCTGTATTCCCGCCTTCGCGGCAATGACAGCTTTTTGCCCTATTTCGTGATTTATTTGGGCGGAAAGGTCTTATTCTTCGAGCAGGCCGTAGTCCTTGAGGATGGCTTGCAGTTTGGCTTTCTGGCTGTCGTCCAGCGGCACCATCGGCAGGCGGAGTTCTTCGGAGGCCATGCCGAGTATTGCGGCGGCGGCCTTGATGGGGATGGGATTGGTAGCCATACCGAGCATACTCTTGGCCAAAGGAAAGAGCTTGCGGTGCCATTTACGGGCCGAGACGAAATCGCCTTCGAGAATCAGGTCGGTCATTGCTTTGACATCAGCGGGGACGATATTGGCGACAACGCTGATGACGCCTTTTCCGCCGATGGCGGCGATGGGCAGCGTGAGCGAATCGTCGCCGGACAGAAGCGTCAGTTCCGTGCGCTGGGCGATTTCGGCGGCGAAATCGAGGGAGCCTGTGGCTTCTTTAATCGCCACGATGTTTTCTATTTGTGCCAGCCGTTCGATTGTTTCGATGGCGAGCCCTGCGCCGCCGCAGCGTCCGGGGATATTGTAGAGCACCAGCGGCAGGTCCACTTCTTCGGTAATCGTTTTGAAGTGCTGGAAAAAGCCTTCCTGCGTCGGTTTGTTGTAGTAGGGGCAGACCTGCAGCGATGCGTCGGCGCCGGCTTTTTTGGCGAATTCGGTCAGCTCAATCGCTTCGGCGGTGCTGTTGGAGCCGGTGCCCGCGATGACGGGGACACGGCCGTCAGCGATATCCACGACGCGGCGGATGACTTCTTTGTGTTCGTCGTAAGACAGCGTGGGTGATTCGCCGGTGGTGCCGACGGGTGCGATGCCGTCGATGCCGCTTTCAATTTGGAACTCGACGAGTTCTTCGAGCGTTTCGTAATCCACCTGCCCATCGCTGAAGGGCGTTATGAGGGCTGTTATTGCGCCGTGAAACATAAAATTTCTCCGTGTTTTATCGTGTCGCTTGCGCTTCACGCTATTGTTTTGTCCCGTCGCTGATGCTCGGGGCTTTTTTATAGTTTTTCTATCAGCCGCCGCATTTCTTTGACGGCCTTTTGCATTCCGACGATGACAGCGCGGGAGACAATGCTATGGCCGATATTAAATTCGCACAGGCCTTCAATGCGGGCGACGGGCTGGATATTGCGATAGGTCAGGCCGTGTCCGGCGTGGACAATCAGCCCGGCGGCGACGGCGATATCGCGTGCGTCCCGCAATTCATTCAGCGCCTTTTCGACAGTCTTATCGGTTTTGGCGTTGGCGTAAAAGCCGGTGTGCAGTTCCACGGCGTCGCAGCCGGCCTCCGCCGAAGCCAGAATTTGTTTCTCATCGGGCGCAATAAAGGCGCTGACGAGGATACCTTTTTTGTGCATTCGTTTGACAACATAGATGAGCCGTTTGAGGTTGCCGGCGCATTCGAGGCCGCCTTCGGTGGTCAGTTCGGCGCGATTTTCCGGCACGAGCGTGACCTGGTCGGGTACGACCTGCTCGGCGATTTTGACAATCGGCTCGGCCAGCGACATTTCAAGATTGAATTTGCCGGCGACGGTTTCTTTGAGGACGCGGACGTCGCGGTCGTTGATGTGCCGGCGGTCCTGACGCAGATGGACGGTGATGCCGTTGGCGCCGGCCAGTTCACATTCCATCGCGGCCCAGGCCGGGTCCGGCTCGTCGGCCAGACGCGCCTGACGAATAGTCGCCACATGATCGATATTAACATTGAGTACTGCCATAAGAATTTCCTGATTTATACCGGCAGGCCATTATAGCGTGACGGGAGGTTTCGGCAAGCAAATAGTTCTTCTTGTCAAGAGCGTCGATTTGTCGTAGTATTTCGCTTATGGAACTTACCAATATCAGTTGTCTGATTACCGGCTCGACCGGAACGCTTGGCGGGGCGATTGCGATGGCACTGGCCCGCGGGGGGGCGGATTGTGTCTGTCATTATCATACGCGGGCCGACCGGGCGGGGCAGCTTGCGGGCGATATTGTTCGGCTGGGCCGGAAAGCGACGGTTTTGCAGGCGGATTTACGCAGCCCGGAACAGATTGATGGCCTGTTTGAAAAGGCCTCCGGGTTTGGCCCCATTCAAGTGCAGGTTAATTCGGCGGCGGTTTTCGGGAGGAGGAAATTAAACGAAATCACGCCGCAATCCATTCGTGAAATACTGGACATGAATCTGGCGGCGCCGCTGCTTGTTTCTCGGGCATTTGTTAAAAGAACAGCCGGGCAAAACGGCTCTGCGGCCAGGTCCGCTTTGGTCCGGGCCAAAATTATTAACATCGCCGATGTCGGCGGTCTGCATCCGTGGGCGGAGTATGCGGAATACTGTGCATCCAAAGCGGGCCTGATAGCGATGACGCAATCGCTGGCCAAGGAGCTGGCTCCGGCGATAACGGTTAACGCTGTTGCGCCGGGGGTTGTGACTTGGCCGGAGTCGCTGGGCGAGGAGCATAAGCAAAAAGCGATTTCGCGTATTCCGCTGGGTCGGTTCGCGCTGCCTGAGGAAGTTGCCGAAGCGGTGGTATTTCTGATTCGCAATGATTACATCACCGGCCAGGTTTTACAAATAGATGGCGGTCGGAACATATAGAAAAGTAAAAAGGTAAAAATTAAAAGGCAAAATTGAGGAATCCACCTGCGGCGGATGATACATAAAGAAAAATCCTTGCGCTCCGGGCTGCTGTCTGTAAAACCAGATTTCACAGCCGGGGCGGCTGTGCTACATAAAGAAGTTGGGAGCGTGTAAATGCGGCTAACGGCGGCAAACCAGATTACGCTTTTACGAATCATTCTGATAATCCCATTTGTGCTGTGTATGGTCGAGGCGAATCATTCTTCGTTTTATCGGTATGCCGCCCTGGGCATTTTTGTTGTGATGGCTGTCAGCGACGCCGTTGACGGTTATTTAGCCCGCGTGAAGAAACAGGCGACACGTCTGGGCGCGTTTCTGGACCCGATGGCCGACAAGCTTTTAATCACCTGTGCGTGTATCCTGCTGGCGTCGCAGCGATTTGCGGTGCCGGGATTTCAATTGCCGCTGGAAGTGGTCATTCTGATTCTTGGCAAAGATGCGCTGCTGTGTCTGGGATTTATGACGTTTTATTTTCTGACCGACCATGTACGCATCGCGCCGGTCTGGGTGGGCAAATTAGCGACGTTCTTACAGTTAGTAATGGTGGCGTCGATTCTGATTGCGCCGGAGATGACGCAATGGCTTTCAGGGTGGGCCATATGGGTGCCGATATGCTGGTGGTCTGCGGGGGTTGCGGCGATATTGGCCGTGACGATTTACATTCACGACGGTTTGCGGTATATTAGCCAGTTTGAGCAGCAGCAAAACCGACAGGAAGATGCCGAAAAAGAGAAAACAGGGAAAAAATGACTGCGTTCAGCGAAATATCCGAAATACTCGACGAGCTTCGACATGGCCGGGTGATTGTTCTGGTTGATGATGAAGACCGTGAAAACGAGGGCGATTTGGTTTGCGCCGCCGAGAAAATTACGCCTGAAATCGTTAACTTTATGACGAAAGAAGGGCGGGGGATGATTTGCGTACCGATGCCGGCAGAAAAATGCGACCGCCTCGGCCTGCATCCTCAGACGGCGGAAAATACCGCGGCGCTGGGAACAGGTTTCACGGTGACGGTCGATGCCCGGCAGGGCATCACGACGGGCATCAGCGCTTTCGACAGGGCGGCGACAATCAAGATGCTGGCCAGACCCGACGTTAAGGCGATGGACTTTGCCCGCCCCGGGCATATTTTTCCGCTGCGCGCTCGCGACGGCGGCGTGCTGGTGCGTGTCGGACAAACCGAAGGGGCGGTGGATTTAATGAAACTGGCCGAGATGGAACCCGTCGGCGTCATCTGCGAGATTATGAATGACGACGGTACGATGGCCCGTGTGCCGCAGTTGAAAGAATACTGCAAAGAACACAACCTTAAAATGACTTCGATTGCCAAGCTGGTTGAGTATCGCCTTCAGCGGGAGCGTATCGTCAAGCGGATTCAGGAAATTGTGCTGCCGACCGATTACGGCACATTCACGATGATTGGCTATGAAAGTCCCGGCGTATCCGAGCCGCATTTGGCGCTGTGCAAGGGCGGCATCGGCAAACTTGACAATAACGGCAATCCCATTGAACACCCGAAGCCGGTGCTGATTCGCGTGCATTCGGAATGCATGACGGGGGATTTGTTTCATTCGCAGCGGTGCGAATGCGGCTACCAGATGGTTACCGCGATGGAAATGATTGAGAAGGAAGGCAAGGGAGCGCTGATTTATCTGCGTCAGGAAGGACGGGGCATCGGGCTGGCCAATAAGCTGCGGGCGTATAAACTGCAGGAGGAAGGGCTGGATACGGTCGATGCCAATTTGAAGCTGGGCTTTATGGCCGACAAACGCGACTATGGCGTCGGGGCGCAGATTTGCCGGGATTTGGGACTAAGCAACGTGCGGATTTTAACCAATAATCCCAAAAAGGTCAGCCGGCTGGAAGTGTATGGGATTAAAATTGTCGAGCAGATTCCGCTGCGTGCCCGGCCGGGCAAACACAACGTCGATTATCTCCGCACAAAGAAGAATCGCTTCGGACATCTGCTGGATGAGGATTTGTGATGGTTGATTTTTGAAATTTACTTATAAGGAGGTTGCTGTGGGCCGTGTGAAGTCAATTATAATCTTTATTTTTTCTTTCCTTGTTCTTTTTCCACATTCCGTATTTGCCAATACCATTACCGCCAGTACTCTTGTCGGCTGTCATATTGTTTTTTTTAATATTTTTATCGGAATTTTTGAAGGGCTGTTAATTAGTAAATTCTACAAGGTCAAAAAAGGGCGGACCATCCTGATTATGATAGGGGCGAATTATTTTTCCGCCTGTATAGGCTATTTTCTGATGGGGTGGGTCAGGACGCTTGCCGATAATATAACTGTTTATAATGTCGGCAAATGGGTTCTATTTTTGTGGGGTGTTTTTTTTATCTCGACCGTATTGGCGGAATATCCTTTCATTGCTTTTGCACTAAGACGAACAGAAAAATACCTCAAAAAGTCTCTATACGCATCATTTTGGATTCAGGGGATTTCTTATCTATGTCTGGCTCCTTTGTTTTTCTTGGCCGGGAGTCATGGACTGATATTTTTTACGCGATCCGACCCGTCTCTCGCTTTTATTAATAATCCGAACGCTATTGTTTATTATATCTCGGAACAAGAGGGTTCTGTCTATCAAATGAATTTAAAGGACAGAAAGCCGGAGTTGGTTTTCGATGCCATCCGTCTGATAAATAGAACGGATGAGCTTTATATGGAGCAAAAAGAAGGTAAAGATGAATGGGATTTGTTTGCTTTTGCCAATACCCACCCCGTTTACAATAAAGAGCATGGATACTATGAAAAAGATGAGGGTGATCACGTTCTGATTCGGGAGAATATTTGTTCGACACCAAATCGAACTCTTGAGGAAAATGGATGTGTGGTGCAAACCGAGTATGTTGATTATCGTTCTGCGGATCAAAAAACATGGGGAATTCAATTGTTTGCGATTCAGGGGCATGGTTTGCTTATAAACGGCGTACATTTTATACCGGTAGCTTTAGATACTCCATTTATCAGCTGGGTCCCTTATAATGTTACTGTTCTCCCGGATAATCAAATTGTTTTTGAGATGGGCAGACAGATATGCATCCTCGATTGTGAGACTCGAAAAATCGGACTTTTAGCGAAGGGGAGATCACCGATTGTGGTGCTTGTCAAATAGAGATATTTGAAGATTTTAAATAATTAAAGTAAAATAAGGGAAAGCGAAAGCAGGCACCAATACTTGAAAGGGAAAACGATGGCGGGACAAATACGTATTATGCCTTGTCTGGACATGCAGAACGGTCGCGTGGTCAAGGGGGTTCATTTTGTGGATATTCATGACGCGGGCGACCCCGTTGAATGTGCGGCGGCATATTGCCGGGCCGGGGCGGACGAACTGGCGCTTTTAGACATTACAGCGACGGTCGAGAAACGCAAAACGATGCTGGATGTAGTACGCAAGACAGCCAAAGCGGCGACGGTACCGTTTACGGTCGGCGGCGGCATCTGTGATGTGGCGACGGCGGCGGCGGTGTTGGAGGCGGGTGCGGATAAGATATCAACCAGCAGCGCCGCATTTCGCAAGCCAAAGGTTATTGCCGAGATGGTCAAAGAATTCGGGCCTGGGAAGATTACCGTCGCTATCGACGTGGACCAGAATCCAGCCATGCCTTCGGGTTATGAGGTGTATATCGACGGCGGACGCACCGCAACGGGACATGATGCCGTCGAATGGGCAAAGCGGGTGGATGGATATGGGGTTCCCGTTATTCTTCCCACAAGCAAGGCCGGCGACGGAGCCAGGACAGGCTATGACCTGCCGATTATTCGGGCGATGGCCAAAGCGACATCCGCTCAAATCGTCGCTTCTGGAGGGGCGGGGACGCTGGAACATTTTTACGATGCCGTGCAGGCGGGCGCCACAATCCTGCTGGCGGCATCCGTATTTCATTTTAATATCATTTCAATTCCCGCGCTCAAGGCCTATTTGCGAAAGAAAGGAATTGACGTGGCAGGCCGGTAGAACAAAAGCAAAAGGTAAAGGGCAAAATTGAGGACAGCCCGGAGGGCTGGGAAGTCTTACGACGCGACGAGGGAAATGAAGCGGGAATGGGCAAAAAGAGTGTCTGACCTGCTCTGTAGAAAAGCTGAACATGTGCCGCCCCTTCGGGGCTCAAAAAATGGGAAGGAAGCCATTCTTTCCGGGGGTTTCCAACCCCGGCTATTTTATTTGACCCCTTCGGGGTTCCAAAACACAGGTTTTCTACAGAGCATGTCTGAACCCGTTTCGTTTAGATGATAACTTCATAATGAAACAATGGGGATTATCTAATTCCGGTATCTATGTTTAGTTTCCAATAATTACGTAGTTTCCACAATCAATTACTATTTTGCTTTTCTATGAATTCATTTTATAATAATAACCAAGGGTTTTCATATCTAATTACTGGGTATAGAACTAAAAGGGTAGAAATTATCTCTTTGTGTGGCAGGGATTTCAGAAGACGTAGTTATGGAGGAAAAGAAGTGTAATTGAGGTGTTTTTTTGGCTAAACCAGGCTGCGGAAGGATTATGCAGGTAGAAAAAAAACAAATCGATAAGAATACGCAGAAGGACAGTTCCTTGGCCCAGTTAGACGTGTCCCATCTGTCCAAAAAGTCTGAAATGCCTTTGTTCTGCTTAAACGAGGAGGGTATATTTGAATACATCAGCCCCAGTGCCGCGGCGTATTTCAAGTCAACCCCCGAAGAAATGGCCGGCAAAAGCATCAACGCACTTCTTTCGCCGGATGCTGCCAAATACTATATGGAAAAGGTCAGACAGACCCTTACTGAGGAAAAGAGGCTTTACTTTACCGATCCAGATAAAATGATGAGCAAAATCCACCGGTTCTATTATTATTTTTGGCCGTTGAGTCCGCAAAAGGATACGCCTCGACAGGTGATGATTATGGCTTTTGAATTTTCAGAAGAACAACACGCTGATCTGAAACTCGTCGAAGCGAACGAGTGTATTGAACAAATTATTAAAATGAGCGCTGAACCGATAGCCCTGATTTCCGACGAAATAATCCAACTGATCAACGAACCCTTTGCATCCTTTTTCGGCTACAGCGTCGAGGAACTTGTCGGCAAGGAACAGTATAAACTCGTTGCCCCACAGGACAGGCAGCGCGTCATCCGACTTAACGATGAGGGTTTTTGCGGGACAGACCTGAGCTTTGGTATTAAAAAAGACGGCACCATTTTTCCCTGCGAAGTTCAGGTCAGGAAAATTCGCTTTAAAGGCAAGGACATGCGATGCTGCACATTTCGTCTGCTGCCGCAGCAGCCGCTTACGGAGATTGAAAAGCAGGTGCTCGATTTGATTATGCAGGGTCTCACAAACAAGCAAATCGCCAAAAAGCTTTGCCGTTCAATTCGCACCGTCGAGGTGCACCGGTCAGTTGTTATGAAAAAATACAATGTTGAAAGCGTTGTTGATCTTGTCAAAAAAGTAATCGTCCCACCCCAAAAATTCCAACCGCCGATAGGCTTTTAATTGAGCCTTTAACGCAAACCCGCTTTTGAGCCAATCGATGGCTGTTTATGACAGCAAAAACACGGCTTTGTCGATGTGTTTTGTGTATTATGCGGCAGGTCTTATTAACCTGTAAATTACGTAGTCTCCACAATAGATTCCCTTTGTCTGTTCTGCTATACAAAAGAAAGTACAGTTTTTGAAAAAAGCGGCAGAGGGTGCTCAGGCGTGTTCTCGTCTGGCTCGCAAAAATAGTAAAAAGTTTTTTCATTATCAGAAGGGTTTGGCCTTTGTTTCCGGCCAAACCCGGACAAAAAAGACGCTTTGGCGTGTCGGATGAAATAGAGAGGATGAGAGAGATGAGGAGAAAGAAAGAGAATATCGGTTTTGTACTCATAGTCAGAATGGGTACCCCCTTTTTGTTTCCCTCCATATCAGCTCTCAGTGTGGAAAAACCGTTTATTAATATTTTGGGAGGATGAGAGAATGAGGCCAATTTTTGTTTTGATCGTGGCGTTTGTGAGTGTAGTATTAACGACGTTCGGCTACGGCGGTACCATTATGACCACCCTGCGGATCACGGCAACGGACGGCACTGACGTCGGAAGCAGTGAATTTATGATTACCGCTCCTGATGCCAGCAACTGGTTCGAATGGACCCTAAACGGTGGAAGAGATATTGTCGGCGCTAATGGCAATTTACTGGGCAGCATCGAATCTTTAAAATTCAAGGTTTTGGAAGATCCTGCTACCAGTGTGGAATTCTTTGTTATCGCCGGTAATTCGGCCACAACCTTTAGCATCGCTGCCGACAGTGTCACTACCTTCGACCCTATTACCAATCCCGTAGGTTACGCCTCTGCCGGCATAACGCTGACCGATCGTAACCAGAACGGCGCCTCAATTACCGGTTTGTACGACGGCGGTAAAATATATCAGGCCATATACAACGGTTCGAGTGTGTACGCCAGTCTGGTCAATTCGTTCACGGCAGGTGTTCGTAAGACGGTAACTCAAGGTGAAGACCGCCCCATAACGGGCGGCACCGAAATCATAGGAGATACGCTCTCCAGTATTGATTCCGGCTTCCATTTTACTTTGAGCGCTAAAGATTCCGCCGCGGGAACAAGCTATTTTGAAGTATTGCCCGTTCCCGAGCCGGCGACGATGATGCTGCTGGGTCTTGGCGCACTTGGATTGCTTCGCAGAAAACACAGTAAAGCATAAGGAAAGACTAAGTGCGAAGTTAGAAGTACGAAGTAAAGCAGTAATTTGAAGTTCAAGGGCTGTGTTCAAAAAAACACAGCCCTTTTTTATTCTTCCGCCGCAATACTACTACCTCATAACACTTGAATTTGCAGGTTGTCAAAACAGAAAATGCCTACGCAACAAACCGGATTCCCGCCTGCGCGGGAATAACAACATACAAAATCAAACGTTACGGTGTACTACGGGCTTACGCCCGCAGGAATTTACTGACATCGCATATCAAAATAATTACGGGCGTTGGTGAAGGCGATGTCTTCGACCATTTTGCCGAGTAATTCCTTATCGTCCGGCCAGAAGCCTTTTTCGACTTCTTCGCCGAGCATGTTGCAGAGGATTCTGCGGAAGTATTCGTGCCGGGCGTAGGAGAGAAAGCTGCGGGAATCGGTGAGCATTCCAATGAAGCGGCTCAAGAGGCCCATATTGGAAAGGGCATTGATTTGTTTGATCATGCCGTCCATCTGGTCGAGGAACCACCAGCCGGAGCCGAGCTGCATTTTGCCGGGGGTGACGCCGTCCTGGAAATTGCCGAGCATCGTGGCAAGGACTTCGTTATCCTTGGGATTGATGCTGTAGAGGATGGTTTTGCAGAGTTTATTTTGGCTGTCCAGGCGGTCGAATAATTTAATCATCGAGGCGGCGAGGTCAAAATCGCCGATGGAGTCAAAACCGGTATCGGGACCAATTTTGGCGAACATCCGGCTGTTATTGCTGCGCAGGACGCCGAGATGGAATTGCTGCACCCAGCCTTTTTCGGCGTTCATGAGGCACAATTCGTAAAGAATGGCGGATTTGAATTTTTCGACCTGCTGCGGCGTGGCGGGTTTTCCGGCGCGGAGGGCCGTGAAGACGTCTTTGATTTCGACATCCGTGTAATCGGCGGCGTAGATTTTTTCGAGGCCGTGGTCGGACAGCCGGCAGCCGTTGGCGTGGAAATAGTCCTGCCGTTTGCGTATGGCGGCCAGAAAGCTGTCGAGGCCGCGAATGTCGGTATTGGTCAGGGCGGCGAGTTTATCCGTCCATGTGTTGAATACTTTGGGGTTATCGGCGGCCATGGCCTTGTCGGGCCGCCATGCGGTATGAATGGCGATTTCGAAGCCACTCCTGCGGATGGCTATATGGTGGTCGAGGGTGTCGGTCGGGTCTTCGGTGGTGCAGACGAGTTTGACGTTCCATTTACGCATCAAATTGCGAACGCTGAAATCGGGCGTTTTAAGCATTTCAGAGCAGGCTTCGTAGATTTCTTCGGCGGTGTCTGGGCTAAGAATCCGGTCGTCGATGCCGAAGGGTTTTTTGAGTTCGAGGTGCGTCCAGTGATAGAGGGGGTTTCGGATGCAGGCGGGGACGGTCTGTGCCCACTTCTGGAATTTTTCGTAATCGGGGGCGTCGCCGGTGATAAATTTTTCGGGGATGCCGTTGGTGCGCATTGCCCGCCATTTGTAGTGGTCACCGGCCAGCCAGATTTGTGTGAGGTTGTCGAAGCGTTTATCTTCGGCAATGAGGGCGGCGGGCAGGTGGCAATGGTAGTCGTAGATGGGCATTTTTTCGGCGTGTTCGTGATAGAGATAACGAGCCATTTTGTTTTGCAGGAGGAAGTCTTCATTCATATAAGTCATAATCAACCTCAAATCAAAAAATACGAAGCACTACTCGCCGTCACTGAAGCGATAGCGGTTAAAAATCCGAAACACATTCAAAATATGGAAATCCAAATATTCAAAGCGAAATTCTATACGGTATAGGTTGAGGAAGCGGTTGAGCCGCCGCGGCCGGTCCAGTTTGTATGGAAAAACTGTCCTCTGGGCTTATCGACGCGTTCATACGTGTGCGCGCCGAAGTAGTCTCGCTGGGCCTGGAGGAGATTGGCCGGGAGCCTCGTGCTGCGATAGCCGTCGAAGTAGGACAGGGCCGCGGTGATTGCGGGCATCGGGATTCCGAGGCGGACGGCTTCGGTGACGACCCGGCGCCAACTGGATTGTGCCTTTTCGACGGCGTCTTTGAAGAAGGGGTCGAGCAGAAGGTTGGTCAGGCCGGGGTTGCGGTCGAAGGCTTCCTTGATTTTGCCGAGGAAAGCGGAGCGGATGATACAGCCGCCGCGCCACATCAGAGCAATGCCGCCGTAATTGAGATTCCACTTGAATTCGTTTGCGACGGAACGCATCAGTTGATAGCCCTGCGCGTAGCTGATGATTTTGGATGCATAAAGGGCCTGCTTGAGGTCATTGATGAATGTTTTTTTGTCGCCGAGGAGTTTTGCTTTGGGGCCGTTGAGGACTCCGGCGGCGGCGACGCGTTCTTCCTTGAGGGCGGACAGGCAGCGTGCGAAGACGGCTTCGGCGATGAGGGTCAGGGGCTGGCCGGAATCGAGGGCGGACAGGACGGTCCATTTGCCGGTGCCTTTCTGACCGGCGGTATCGAGAATCGAATCGAGGACATAGTTTCCGGTTTCGTCTTTGTAGCCGAGGATGTCGCGGGTGATTTCGATGAGGTAGGAATCGAGTTCGCCTTTGTTCCATTCGGTGAAGACTTCGTGCATCTGGGGGTTTGTCAAGCCCATGCCTTGGCGCATCATCTGGTACGTTTCGCAGATCATCTGCATATCGCCGTATTCAATGCCGTTATGGACCATTTTGACGAAGTGTCCTGCGCCGTTTTCGCCGACCCAGTCGCAGCAGGGTTCGCCTTTATCGGTTTTGGCGGAAATTTTTTGGAAGATGGATTTGACGGCGGGCCATGCGGCGGGGGAGCCGCCGGGCATAATGGACGGGCCGAGGAGAGCGCCTTCTTCGCCGCCTGAGACACCGGTACCGATATAGAGTTTGCCTTTGCTTTCGACGTATTGGGTACGGCGGGTGGTATCAGGAAAGTGGCTGTTGCCGCCGTCGATGAGGATGTCGCCGTTGTCGAGGTGCGGGAGGAGGAGTTCGATAAATTCATCGACGGCGGAACCCGCCTTGACCATCAGCATTATTTTACGGGGCTTCTTGAGATTGGCGGCAAGTTCTTCGATGGAGTGGCATCCGATGATATTTTTGCCTTTGGCACGGCCGTTGAGGAAGTCATCGACTTTGGAAACTGTGCGATTGAAGCAGGCAACGGTAAAACCTTTGCTTTCCATATTGAGGATGAGATTTTCGCCCATCACCGCCAGGCCCACTACTGCGATATCTGCTTTTGCCATTTTACAGTACTCCTTTGATTATGAGTTTATATTGGTTATTTATTAAATCGTTCTTTCCATGCCCACAGTCCCATGCCGGGGTTGGAGATGAAGAAGATTTCTTCACAATTGACGATGTTGACGCCGTTTTTGAGTCTTTCCGGGTTGTATCGCTTAAGCATCGTGTTGAGGTCGGCATATTGGAAATTCACGGACTCGATTTCTTTTTGAGAAAGATGCGCGGGGCAGTAGGTGATTGAGAATCGTCCTTCGGAAGAGCCGTGAATCAGATGGGCGGCGGCACTAAGGTTGTCCTGGAGTTCTTTATTCTGTTTGACCAATTGGAGGACTTTGTCCGTGCCGACATAGCCGTATTTGCGGATGAGCCGGTCGATTTCTTTGTCTTCGCCGAATTCTTTGAGGCCCGGGGCCAGGACAATGAGTTCGCCGCCGTCGGCCATAACCATACGTGTGCGATAGATGCTTTTATTACCCAGCCAGGTGCTTTTAAATTCGTGGGGGTCGAGATAGACGACGACTTTTTTGAGGGGTTTATCGAGCATCTGAAAATTGACCTTGAGCGACAGAGCCGCGGCCCGATTAAAACATTCGATGTCGTCGCCGATGAAGAGTCCGCGGACTACCGAGCCATTTTCGGTTGCGGCGACGACAGTCTGAACATAGATAATCGGCAGGTGTTTTGTGAAATGGTCGGAGGCATAGTTGAGGACTTTGCGAACGGGGGTATCGGCCCGGCCCATCATACGTTCCATACCAAAAACAGCACCGAGGAAATGGCTTTTATTTATCCCTTCGGCTCCGCCGGTGCCGACGAAAATATTTTTATTGTAATTGGCCATGCCGACGACTTCATGCGGCACAACCTGACCCGGTGACAAAATCATGTCGAATCCGCCTTCGACCAGCAGTTTATTGACCTGTGCCGGCCAATCGTAATCGAGCTTGCCTTCGCTGACTTGTTTGATGAATTCCCCCGGCACGCGGCCCAGCGTGACAATATCGTTGCGCCAGTCGTGTTTGCGGAACAGATTTGGCGGAGTATCGCCGTACATCCGTTTTATTTCCGCTTCAGTCATGGCGAAATGTGTTCCGAGGGCCGGGAGGATATCGGTCAATTTGTCGCCGTAATACTGCCAGGCCAAACGCGTCAATTCGCCGGCGCGGGAATAAAACCGCGTTCCATCCGGCGGAACGGCCAAGACTTTGCTTTTAGCCCCCAATTTATCCAGGGCCTGACAGAGGCCCTGTCTGAGGTCTTCGCCGGTTAAATTATCCGTCTCGCTTCCGCGAGCGTAATAAAGCATATTCCAATCCTTATTTTGCCAAGGATCATTTTTCCAAAAGGATTCATTGCTTCACAATATTTCTGTTTTTGTGTTAGACGCCGCTGAAGGCGCTGAAGCCGCCGTCAATCGGTACGACGATGCCGGTGACGAATTTGGAGGCATCACTAAGCAGCCAGCGGACGGCGCCGAATAATTCTTCGGGTGAGCCGAACCGGCCCATGGGCGTATGGTCCAGAATCGTTTTGCCGCGAGGGGTAAGCTGTCCGGTTTTTTCGTCGGTCAGGAGGAAGCGGTTCTGTTCGGTGAGGAAAAATCCCGGCGCAATGGCATTGACGCGGATATCGGTGGAGTAATTCTGGCACATGTGTACGGCCAGCCACTGAGTGAAGTTGCTGACAGCGGCTTTGGCGGCGGAGTAGCCGCAGATTTTGGTCAGCGGACGAAACGCATTCATACTGGAAACGTTTAGAATTAACCCTCGCTTTTGCTCGGCAAAATAACGTCCGAATACCTGAGAGGGAAGAAACGTTCCCAAAAAGTTCAAATCAAACACGCCTCGCAGAGCTTCGGCAGGGAGGTCGAAAAACTTCATCTGGTCGGACGTGGTTGCTTCTTTTTTATTTCCGCCTGCGCCGTTTATGAGGATGTCAATCCTGCCCATACTTTCCAGGGCACAGGCGAAGGCGTCCTGCACCTCTTTTTTGTCGAGGACGTTAATCCTGACGGGCAGGGCGAAGCCGCCGGTGGCGGTAATTTTCCCAGCCAGCGCATTGGCCCGTTTCTCGTCATAATCGGCAATACAAACTTTGGCTCCCGCCGCGGCCAAGTCTTCGGCAATAGCACCGCATAAGACGCCGGCGCCGCCCGTGACGACAATACATTTATCCTTGACACTGAATAAATCTTTCATATCCGAGTCCTCAATCCTAAAAATAGTCCATAATACAGGGTTATTTTATCGCATCCGGCCAAGCAAGGCAAGCGGGGATGAAAAATTATTTTTTGAGACATCCGGGAGGCCCCATTTTATCTCTATTTTCTGTATTGCAATTAAAACTTTTTGGGGTATAATTGGGCAACAAATCAGGAAGGATTCTCTCTTTTTTAATGGAGTATAAAACTATGAATGGCAAAATTGGACAAGCAGCGGGACAAATCTGGCAGACCCTTGCCAAGAGTAAGGAGCCTATAACCCTTGCCACTCTGCCCAAGAAAGCGGATGTGAACGCTCAACTGGCGCAAATGGCCCTGGGCTGGCTGGCCCGTGAGGGTAAAATCAAACTTGAGGAAAAAGGCAAAATCGTATTCGTAAGCCTTTCCCCTTCTGAGTGCTGCTGCAGTTAATACTGATTTCGTGAAAACCATCCGAAGAATCGGTCCGACCCGCCGTGTGGCAAGGAGGGATGGTGTGTCCATTGTGTAGTTATTGGGCGGATTTTCACCAGCCGATTTTTGATTGACATTTCGGCCGCAAAAGATAAAGTTTGCGGCCTTATTCTTTTTTTATGAACAGATATATTAACAAGAAACAGGATGGTGTATGTCCACAGCGGTACATATTCGTAATGTAGCGATTATAGCTCATGTTGACCATGGCAAGACGACGCTTGTTGACCGGCTTCTCTATCAATCCGGGATGTTCCGGGACGCTGAGCTGGATAAACTGGCCGGCGGAGAGTATGGTTTGATTATGGATTCCAATCCGCTGGAACGCGAACGCGGCATCACGATACTTTCCAAAAATTGCGCCATTCACTACACCAGCCCGGACGGTGAAGAATACAAAATCAATATCATTGACACGCCCGGCCATGCGGATTTCGGCGGCGAGGTGGAACGTGTGTTGAAGATGGCCGACGGGGTACTACTGCTGGTTGATGCGTTTGACGGCCCGATGCCGCAGACGCGTTTTGTTTTGTCCAAGGCGCTGTATCACAAACTCAAGCCCATCGTCGTCATCAACAAGGTTGACCGCACCGATGCCCGTCCTCACGACGCGGTCAATGAGGTGTTTGATTTGTTTGTGTCGCTCAACGCCGACGACCGCGCACTGGATTTTCCGGTGATTTTCGCCTCGAGCAGAGAAGGCTGGGCGACCACCGACCTTGCCAAGCCCAGTACCAACCTTCAGCCCATTTTTGACGCGATTATCCAGCACATCCCGGCGCCTAAAGCCAATGAGGACGCCCCATTGCAAATGCTGGTGACGACTCTTGAGTATTCGGATTATGTCGGCCGCATCGCAATTGGCCGGATTTTCGCGGGTTCGGTATCCCAGGCCGAGATGGTGACGGTCATTGACAATGAGGGCGGTCATACGCGGCAGAAAATTGTGCAGCTTTATTCCTTTGACGGCCTTGGGAAAAAACACACGGACTATTGTGAGGCGGGAGATATTTGCGCTATCGCGGGTTTAGACCCGATTGATATCGGCAACACTATCGCCTGTGACGAAAATCCCAACGCACTTCCGATTATTGCGGTGGATGAGCCGACGATGAATATGACGTTTCGCGTCAATGACGGGCCGTTCGCCGGGCGCGACGGGAAATATGTGACCAGCCGGCATATTAAGGAACGGTTAGACAAGGAACTCAAAACCAATGTCGCCATGCAGGTTGAAGCGGGACAGACGGCGGATGAATTTTTAGTTTCCGGACGGGGACTTTTGCATCTGGGCATTCTGCTGGAAAATATGCGGCGGGAAGGTTACGAGCTGACCGTCGGCAAACCGCAGGTCATTATCCGACAGATAAATGGTGTACGGCAGGAACCCATTGAACGGCTTGTGGTTGACTGTCCTGTGGACTGCCAGAACTCCGTGATAAGCCTTTTGGGCGACCGGCGAAGTGAAATGATCAGCATGGATTCCAAAACCGGCGCGGATAAATATATCCACATGGAATTTCACATTCCCTCGCGCGGGTTATTCGGTCTTCACGCGCGGCTGCTGACGGCCACGCAGGGCAGGGCGGTGCTGCATCATAATTTTGAACGATACGAGCCGATGCGCGGCTCGATTCCGCAGCGGCAGGCGGGGGTGATGATCGCAATGGAAGCCGGCAGCGTTACGGCTTATGCGCTGGACGCGCTGTTTGACCGCGGGACATTTTTTGTTGAGCCGGGTGAGCAGGTTTATGAAGGACAGGTGGT
Source organism: Planctomycetota bacterium (assembly GCA_016873215.1). Taxonomy (GTDB): domain Bacteria; phylum Planctomycetota; class Phycisphaerae; order Sedimentisphaerales; family Anaerohalosphaeraceae; genus Anaeroglomus. The sequence goes on along the minus strand of VGXU01000018.1, from coordinate 22,582 downwards.
CGGTGAGCATTGCAAGGATAACGACATTCCGGTCAACGCGGTCAAGGCCAAGCAACTGACGAATATGCGCGCGGCGGGCAAAGACGACAATGCCCGCGTCAAGGCACCGCGAAAAATGAGTCTTGAGCAGGCAATGGAGTATATTCAGGAAGACGAGCTGGTTGAGATTACGCCCAAAACCATTCGAATACGCAAACGGCTGCTGAAGGAAGCTGACCGGAAGCGCAGCGCCCGAAAAAAACAAAACTAAGAATACCAGATATTCTCAGTATTATGCAGATTTTGGTATGGGATGAGCGGCTTTTCTGTGCTGGCGGAGGTGAAGTTTGATGTCGATGATGGTTTTCAGGACGATCAGAACAATAAGGACGCCGACGGGTGAGCCCATAGCGGCTGAGATAAACGCCCCTGCAATAATTGCGATGTGCATAACCATAATGCGGGAATAGGGCTGGCCCATCAGTTCCTTTGGCTTTGCCGTCAGGTACTCGCCGCCGAGGATATAATTGCGGACAAACGAGACGCCGTGACTTAAGAACAAAGTCCCAATCATATATTTCATATTCGTCGGTATGGTCATCCAGCAATGCCGGATGACGTGGATGAGCAACTGTACAAAAACCAGAAAACACGGCCAGGGATGGCCGCCTATTCCCATCGCCTTGTCGGCAGCGCCTTTGCCAGACAGCACAAAAATAAAGAGGCCGTGGACAGCGACAAAACCACCATAATGGATGATGAAGAAGGGAATTAAGAACAGCTTGCCGATTTGCAGTATCGTGGGTCCAACCTTTGCGAAGACGATCTTGAGGATATTGTAAAAGCCGACGACGATATTTTCTGCCCAATACAGCAGGACGATGGAAAAGGCGTCCCATCCGAGATATATCACGCCGTAAATGGGTATCATATTGGCCGCCACCAGAGCCGCCAGCGAAATATCCGAATAGTACTTTTTAAGCGAATCAGGCTGAATCATCCATTCCAACCTTGCATTATTTATAATTGATCACGTTTTTATGAATTTTATGCAGAATAATACTTTATGATAAGAAAATTTTCCATTTATTTATGGCCCGGCGGCTGTAGAATGGTGACTGATTTTTATTTAGCCAGGAATAGTCAATGATTCAGAAGGAACGAATACAGGAGCTTAACGACAGGCCGGTGCGGGACGGGGCGTATGTTTTGTACTGGATGCAGGCGGCGCAGCGGGCCGATTTTAATCACGCGCTGGAATATGCGATACAGACGGCCAATGAAAGACACAAGTCCCTGCTGGCGGTTTTTGTTTTGACGGACTATCCCGAAGCAAACCTGCGGCATTATCAATTTATGCTTGAAGGGCTGGCCCAGACGCAGAAAGATTTGGCAAGGCGGGGGATATTGCTGGCGATTCAGAAAGGCTGGCCGGGGGAGATTGTGCCGAGACTGGCGCGTGAGGCGGATGTAGTTGTCGCTGACGACGGTTATCTGCGGATTCAGCGGCAATGGCGGCGGGACATAGCGGAGGCGATTGACTGCGCGATGACCGAGGTAGCCACCAATGTTGTTGTGCCGGTGAAGATTGCCTCCGATAAGGAGAATTTTTCAGCCGGGACGCTGCGGCCGCGAATTTGTCGGCAGTTGAAGAAATTTCTTGTGCCGATGGGGCGGGGAAAATTGGAATGCAGGTTTTCTTCCGATTTTGAGAGTGTTTGCTTAGATAACATTGAAGCGGCGTTAAGCAAAATGAAAATTGACAACTCCGTTTTGCCGTCGAAGGTGTTTAAGGGCGGTGCGGCGGAGGCGAAACGGCGGCTGAAATTGTTTATCGCGGACAAACTCAATCTGTATGGCGGGAGTCGGGCCGACCCGACGCTGGATATTCAGTCGCATTTGAGTCCGTATCTGCATTTTGGGCAAATCAGTCCGCTGGAAATCGTGCTGGCGATTAAAAAGACCAGAAGCCCCGGCAAAGAGGCGTTTCTGGAGGAGTTGATTGTCCGGCGGGAACTGGCGTTTAACTATGTCTGGTATAATCTGCGATATGACCAATATGATGCTTTGCCGAACTGGGCATTGAATACGCTGCGGGTTCACGCCAAAGATAAGCGGGAGTATGTTTATACACTGGAGCAGTTGGAGGAGGCGCGGACGCACGACCCGGCGTGGAACGCCGCGCAGATGGAAATGGTCAAGAGCGGCAAGATGCATAATTATATGCGGATGTACTGGGGCAAGAAGATTCTTGAATGGACAGAATCGCCAAAGCAGGCCTTTGAATGGGCGTTGTATCTCAATAATAAATATGAACTGGATGGGCGCGACCCGAACAGCTTTGCGGGGGTGGCGTGGTGCTTCGGCAAGCACGACCGGCCGTGGGGTGAGCGGCAAATCTTCGGCAAGGTGCGGTATATGAATTTCGCGGGGCTGAAACGAAAATTCGACATAGAAGCGTATATTGAAAAAGTTAAAGGACTGTAAAAAATGAAATGGCGAGTTTATATTGCTGTCATGGCAGGGATTTTGTTGTCTTCCTTTAGTCATTCGGAGAATAGGGTGCCGGATGCCGCCAGCCAATCCACTCCATTTGTTTCTGAAAAAGCTCCCTCTGTGAGACAGGAATTTCCCATTGTATATATTGATCGCAGTCATGAATGGCTGTTTGCCTATGATGACCTGGCGGAGCGTATGCTCGTGCCGGCAGGTTTTGATGCGGTTCTCTTTGACGCATCACTCGGGGCATTAGCAAGTATCCATGATTATGATGTTGTCTTTGTTCTGCAAACACAGTGCAAAGCTGCTTTGAGCGAAGCGGAAGAGCAACTGCTTTTTGACTATGTGACCGAAGGAGGGCAATTAATTCTCGTCACCCGTCCCGATATGCCTGCCGAGCGGCTGGCAACCCGGTTTGGATTTACAATCATCAGAGGCGGCAAGTCACCTTTGCGGGCGACCCAGAAGATGGTATCGACAGGTTCCCCCTATAAAGTGCCTACGCGTGGTGTCCCGTTTACACTGGGCAAGAAAAAGGGGCAGGCGGTTTTAGTCGAAGATGCAATGGGGCAGCCGGCGGCAGCGGCTGTTGCGATCGGAAAAGGACGAGTAGTATTTTGGCCGGATGACGGGACGTATTGGGATTTTACGTCTCAACGGGACAAGAATATGAAAGTGGCGTCTGCTGGGACGACTACGGCAATATTCAAATGGCTGGTCGGGAATAAACGTTCAACCACTCCCGGCCGGATGGCGCGTGTCTTTGCGGAAAACTCCAAACGTAATGGTTCGCTGATATTTCGATACTCCAAACCGCATGAAGAAGCGGCGCTGAGGTTAATGGATTCAATTCCTGATATTCTTAAAGTTGTTCGAGACAACAACGGCCGTGGTTTGCCAGAGAGCAAGGATTTTACTGTTCATTTTCTTTCCGGCGGCGGCGGCGGATGGGCCGGGATTCATGCCATTGGCGTTTGTGCTTATGGAGAAGACCCGGCTTACCCGCTCAAGGTTTTTGGCCATGAATTCACTCATTCGACGGAAGGGCCTTTGCCGTGGGCTTTCTCTGAGGGGTGGGCGTCAATTGTTGGAATGAGGGTTGCTGAAAAACTCGGATATGCCCAGAGTGCTCATAAAGAATTGGACGAAATTATTACCGAACTGGGCAAAATAGATCCCGGGTTTAGCAAAATTGACCTGATGCAAATGGAAAAAAACCGAGGCGATCACATTTATCAAAAAAAAGCTGTGTGGCTCATCCTGGAGCTTGAAAAACGATACGGTCGGGATTTCATGTCACGATTCCTGGACCTTCGAAAAAAGGAATATGGCGAACGGGTGGAAATTGACCTTAAGCAAACCTTCGCCCTTTTTGCCGAAACCAGCGCCGACAAAAAAATCTACTCATGGCTTCGAAGCGTGGGAACCTCTATTGATCTGCCTGAAAAATCCTCGTAATGAAATATTTACAGAGGTTGAGGAATGGAGGGTTGTTTTAGTGTCGCTTCTTTGAAAAACCTGCTTGTCGGAGACAAGCAGGGCACCCAACTCAGGGCTTACAATTTCCCCTTACTGACGTTTGGGGCTTTTTTTCTTTTTCGTTTTGCTGTTTGGCTTTACAATCGGGGGATGAATGATTTTCTGAAACGACATTGTGACGGTCCCGGCGGTATTCGGGAGATGCTGGTTATCGCGCTGCCGATGGTGGTATCCAGCGCCTGCGGAACGGTGATGATTTTTACCGACCGGCTGTTTTTATCGCGGCTCAGTTCCCAGCAGATGAGCGCGGCGATGGGCGGCGGACTGACCTGTTTTATGCTGACGACGTTCGTTATCGGCCTGACCGGCTACAGCACGGCGCTGGTTGCGCAATACCTGGGGGCCGGGCAAAAAGAACGCTGTCCGGCGGCGACGACCCAGGCGATGATTATCTGTCTATTGGCTTACCCGATCATTTTAGCCTGTCGGCCACTGGGGCTGTGGCTATTTGAGGCGATGAAGATTCCCGCCGAGCAGCTTGTGCTGCAAAAGGTTTATTTCAACATCCTGCTGTATTGGGTGATTATCGACCTGCTGAGAAACTGTATGAGCTGTTTCTTTTCCGGCATTGGAAGGACGCGAATCGTTATGTTTTCCGCTATGCTGGCGATGGTAGTCAACGTGGTGCTGGATTATATTTTCATTTTCGGCAAATTCGGCGTCCCGTCGATGGGAATTGCCGGGGCGGCGTATGCCACGATTATCGGGGAAGTTGTCGGACTGTGTGTTCTGGCATGGGCCTATTTTCGCAAGACCAATCGTAATGAATATGCCGTGATGGAGTCATTCAATTACGACGGGAACGTGATGAAAAAACTGTTGCGGTTCGGCTATCCGTCGGGCGTGGAGTTTTTTCTGAATTTGCTGGCCTTTGATATTATGGTGCTGATATTTCATTCGCGCGGGCTAGTTGCGGCGACGGCAGTGACGGTGGTTTTTAACTGGGATATGGTTTCGTTTATTCCGCTGATCGGCGTCAATATTGGTGTTGTCAGTCTGGTCGGTCGGTATATGGGCGCCCGAAATCCCGATACCGCGCATCGCGCTACGATGTCGGGATTGAAGCTGGCGTGGCTGTATTCGTTCTGTACGCTGATGATGTTTGCGTGTTTTCCGGAGTTTCTTGTGGGCATATTTCGCCCGATCCGGCCGGAGGCGATATTTGCCGAGGCCTTTCCAGTTGCGGTGTTTATGCTGCGTCTGGCGGCGCTGTACGTGATGGCCGATGCGATGATGCTGGTTTTCGGCGGAGCGCTGCGAGGGGCGGGAGATACATTCTGGGTGATGTGCATTTCGGTCGGTACGCACTGGACGCTGGTGGCCGTGGTCGCTGTCGCGCTGCGGGTTTTAGACTTTACGCCGTCGTCGGCGTGGGTTATGCTGTGTACGGTACTGATGCTCTTCAGCGGGATTTTATACCTGCGTTATCGCAGCGGCAAATGGCGAACCATCGAGGTCTTAGAGTCGCCGCATGAAAAAGCGGTGCTCCCTTTGCCTGATATTGCAGTTGAAACGAGAGAATTTTAGAATGGGAAAAAGCAATGAGTCGGTCATTTAATTCCAACCGATATAATACCATGATCTATCGTGCCTGCGGCCGAAGCGGGTTGAAACTTCCGGCGCTGTCGCTGGGGCTGTGGCAGAATTTTGGGCAGGAAGATGATTCCGAGAAAGCCCGCAGGATGGTTTTGACGGCATTTGATGCGGGGGTTACGCATTTCGATTTAGCGAATAATTATGGCCCGCCGCCGGGTCATGCGGAGACTGTTTTGGGGCGGATACTGCAATCCGAGCTTGGGCAATACCGGGACGAGATGGTTATTTCAACCAAGGCCGGGCATGAGATGTGGCCGGGGCCGTATGGCGACGGCGGGAGTCGAAAGTATGTACTGGCCAGTCTTGACCAGTCGCTCAAGCGGATGAAACTGGATTATGTCGATATATTCTATTCGCATTGCCCCACTCCTGAAACACCGCTGGAAGAAACATTAACGGCTTTGGTCGATGCCGTTCGGATGGGCAAGGCCTTGTATGTCGGTATTTCAAAATATCCGCCGGAACAGACCCGCAGGACCGCTGATTTTCTGCGAAAGCTGAATGTTCCCTTTATTATCCATCAGCCGTGTTATTCGATGCTGGACCGCGCTATTGAAAAGCAGGGGCTTTTGGATACGCTGGCGGATTTGGGGCTGGGATGTATCCCCTTTTCACCTTTGGCCAGGGGACTTTTAACAGATAGATATCTTTCCGGTAAAATTCCGGCCGATTCACGGGCGGGGAAAAATAATCCCTTTCTTACGCCGGGGATGATTACAACTGAAATGGTCGCCAAACTGAATGCCTTGAATAACATTGCCAAACGGCGGGGACAATCGCTTTCACAGATGGCGATATCCTGGCTTTTGCGGGACCAGCGAATCACTTCCGTCTTGATTGGGGCCAGCCGGCCGGAACAGATTACAGACAATCTGAAGGCGTTATCAAATATTACTTTCAATCGTGACGAATTAAATCAAATCGAAACAATTCTTCGCTGATGTCACCGTTTTGTCCCGGCGTCTGTCGGATTAGTGCTCTTTGAATAATAAAGTTAAACTTTTTAGACAAAAACCATCGTCTGTCATTCCGGCCTTGAGCCGGAATCCAGGGCGATTTAGACTGGATTCCCGTCCCACGCCTTCGCGGGGACAGGCACTGCGCGGGAATGACAAATTATGTTAAGCTATTTTTTCACTCGTCAATAGTGCCAGTGGACAGCGCTGTGTCCAGGCACCTTATGTTTGATTAACCCATATCTGTTTATGGCCATAACAGAGAAAACTTTCAGGGCTTTTTCTCTTAATTCTCAATAGACTATCAACTTCGGGCTATCGATAGACGGCTATCAATATTAAGAACTATAATGTCGAGAATTTTAGTTGGTGAATCTTTTTTTGAGTCCATAACTGCATAAAAAATTTAAAATTACGCCAAGATAGGTAAAATTATCTATATTGCTGCGGAATTTTACCGATAAAACTGTTAGATTTGATTATTCGGTCTGATTTTTGTCCGATAACAATGACAATTGTACCGAAATTTTTTTTCAGAACCGCTGAAATTTGTGTGTATCTATATGAAAGTTATAAGTATAGACGCAGGCTGCAGGGTTTTTGAGGGACGTCTTGAAAGGATAGATATTTATTCGCAAGTGGTTGATATTTATCGGTCTTGTGTAATCGCAGAAGGATAGAACTCAATGCATTGCAAAACAACTCCTGATAATAATGAAGCAGGCCTGACACAGAACGTGTCTCGTCCGGCCGAGGCTGCAACAAATCATTCCTGCTGGGTGCAGGACTTGATGCAGTCCAATCCGGTATTCCTTCGTGAAGGATCTACGATTCTGGAGGCGATGAATGTTTTCCGCGAACAACGCGCAGACAGCATTTTGGTGGTCAGGGAACAGGAATCCCGGGACGGTCTTAAATTAGTGGGGCGGGTTTGCGTTAAAGACATGCTTCGATCTCTGTTTCCAGCCCTGTTGCGAAAAGACATCGCGATCCTGAATCAGATGCTGAACAGTCACGTCAGACAGATTCTCATTCCGCATCCGCAAACAGTTGGTCCGTGGTCGGATGTCAAACAGGTTCTTTCGGTAATGCTGCGGGATTTTACGCAGGTTGTGGGCGTCGAACAGGACGATAAACTGGTTGGGCAGGTCTGCTGTACGGCTCTATTGCGGCTATTTAGTCAAGTTGACGAAAAGGCCCGTCCCTCAGACCCATTGCTTGACCAGATTTTTCAGACGCCGGCTGATGTGTCCGAGATTATGGCGGAGCACGTTCTCTGTCTGTGTCCCCAGGATGACGTTGCCAAGGCGACATGCGTGTTTTTGGCAACGGCGGTGCAAAATATCCCGGTTCTCAACAAAGAGGCGAAATCAGAAGGTGTCCTTTCTCAATATGATGCGCTGGATTACATCGCGGAACTGCTGGAACCCGCGAGGCTTGCCGTCTTCGAAGAAAAAGGGCTTATTCTCGATAAAACCATCGATTCACTGGTCCATAAAAACGCGGCGCCCATTTCGCGGAACACCGGCATCGTCAAGGCGGCGGCGCAAATGGTTCAAAACAATCTCTCCTGTCTGGCCGTAATTGACGTCCGGCGGAAATTCTGCGGCATCATATCCTGCACGGAAATACTGAACTGGTTTTATAATCATCTGTCAATATGAGTGTAATTGAGGCCGTTTGGTTTCCTGATGAAAGGAATGAAAACGGATTTGACAGATGGGGGCCGGCGGGGTACAATTCTGTAAATTATTTTTCAGCCAAAAGAAAGGATGCGAATATGGCAGGCAATGTAATAGAACTGACGGACGAAACGTTTGATTCGACGATACAAAATAGTAAGCCGGTGCTGGTGGATTTCTGGGCGCCGTGGTGCGGGCCGTGCAAAATGATGGCCCCTATTCTCGAACAAGTTGCCAATGAATATGCTGACAAAGCGACCATTTGCAAAGTGAATACCGACGAGCACCGACAGGCGGCGATTCAGTTTGCCATCAGCGCTATTCCAACCCTAATTCTGTTCAAAAGCGGCGAAATGGTCAAAAAATGGGTTGGGCTGACGCAGAAAAGCGTTATTATAGAAGCGATAGAAGAACAACTGTAAGAAAATAACATCGAGGCATCCATCCGTCGGACGCCGGATAACGGAAACCCCTGATAATCTCGGGGGTTTGTTTTTGCGCCAAAAGACGGAAACATATTGACGTAAGGTTATTTTTCGGCTATATTTATGAGTCTTTATGTATGGATTTTTAAGGTTTTGAACAAGAATAGGACGGGTTTATGCTCAAGCGGACACAAACGTGCGGACAGCCGAGAATCAGTGATGTTGGACAAACTATAATTGTCAACGGCTGGGTCAATTCCTACCGCGACCACGGCAATCTCGTATTCATTGACCTGCGCGACCGGAAGGGGCTGGTGCAGCTGGTGTTCGACCCCGAAAAGTATCCGCAGGTGCATAAGATAGCAAGGACGCTTCGCTGCGAGTGGGTTATCGGGGCCAAAGGCAAAGTGCGTCCCCGCGGTCAGGGAATGGAGAACCCACGGCTGGCGACGGGACAAATTGAAGTGGCGGTGGAAGAACTCGAAATCTTAAACCAGGCTAAGACGCCGCCGTTTGAGATTGACGGCAGTGCCAGCGTCGGCGAAGAAACCCGCCTGCAATATCGTTATATCGACCTTCGCCGGCCGGAGATGCTCAGTAAACTGGCTATCCGCCATCGGGTGACAAAAATCGCACGGGACTACTATGACAGCAACGGTTTCTGGGAAATCGAGACGCCGATGCTGGGCAAAAGTACGCCCGAAGGTGCCCGAGATTTTCTGGTGCCCAGCCGGCTGTATAAAGGGTCATTTTACGCGCTGCCGCAGTCGCCGCAGCTTTTCAAGCAGATTCTGATGGTCTCCAACGTGGACCGGTATTTTCAAATCGTACGGTGCTTCCGTGATGAAGACCCGCGAGCCGACCGTCAGGCGGAATTTACACAAATCGACGTGGAAATGAGTTTTGTTCAATCCGAGGAAGTGATGCGGATGAATGAGACACTCATCGTCCGTATTTTCAAAGAAATCCTCGGCGTGAATGTGCCTCTGCCGATTAGGGAAATGACTTACGCCCAGTCTGTAGAGGAATACGGCATTGACCGGCCGGACCTGCGGTTTGAGATGAAACTGAAAACGATTACCGATATTGCCTCGGCCTGTTCGTTTAAGGTCTTTACCGATACCGTCAAGAAGGGCGGTATTGTCAAGGGGTTGTGTGTGCCGGGCGGAGCGAAGTATTCCCGCAGTGATATTGAAGTGGGGTTCACAGCGTTTGTGACGGATTTGGGTGCCAAAGGGCTGGCGTGGTTTAAGGTGGCCCCGGATGAAACGACGGGCAAGCTGGGCCTCAAAAGCAGTATCGCCAAATTCTTTACGCCTGAACAACAGCAGCAATTGATTACGAAGTTCGAGGCCAAAAACGACGACCTGATTCTGATGGTGGCCGACGAGGCGGCGACAGTCAATAAGGCCCTGGCTCCGTTGCGGGTCAAGCTGGGCAAAGAACTGGGGCTTTGCGATTCGAATAAATTTGAGTTTGTCTGGGTGGTGGATTTCCCGCTGTTTGAATGGAACGTGAATGAAAATCGCTTTGATTCTCTGCATCATCCATTTACAGCGCCGGTGCCGGAAGATTTGCCGAAACTGGAGACCGACCCGGGACATATCCGTTCGCAGGCGTACGACCTGGTCGTCAACGGTTCGGAAATCGGCGGCGGTTCGGTGCGTATTCACGACCCGCAGGTGCAGGCCAAGGTTTTTGATTTGCTGAAAATTACCCGCCAGCAGGCACAGGATCGATTTGGATTTTTCCTTAAGGCGCTCGAATACGGTGCGCCGCCGCACGGCGGAATCGCTTTCGGTCTGGACCGCATGGTAATGCTGCTGACCAATACCGACAACATCCGCGACGTCATCGCCTTTCCAAAAACGCAGCGCGGACAATGTCTGCTGAGCGAGGCTCCCAGCACTGTGGACCAGTCCCAGTTGGATGAACTTAATCTGCGGGTACAAAAGCATCTGCATCAAATGGAAGAGAAAGAAAAATCCGGAAGTTAACAGGCTAACTCAGCCTGGAAGGAACGGAACTATGCCGCTGGAATGGCGAAAAAGGCTGGACTGGCTTTTGGAAAAGTTGCGATTGAAGCCTTTGTCGCTGGCGGGGAAGTGCCGATTGCAGTTCGGTGCGGCCGTGCTATTCAGCCTGACGCTGGCGCTGCTGGTGCCGTATTTCTGGATGAATAAACTGACCGAAAAAAACGCGATGGACGCCGGTCGGGCGGTCAGCCAGACTATTTTTGAACAGCATTTTCGTATTCCCTCCACCGGTGAAGGTGCACTGCCGAGGCTCGATGAGTCTGGCGCCGTGCGGACACAAGGTAATGTGGTCGTGCAATGGTATCGGCTGGACAGCGGCTCACAAACCATTGCCACACTGGCTCCCGAATGGCAAAAAAAGCTTTCACTTCTGCAAAAAGACGAAAAAGTGGATGATACGGCATGGATCGCTCAGCAGGACGAAATGAACCAGAATATGTATTTGCGACTGGTACGGGCGAGTGAAAAATGCCTGACCTGCCATACATCGCAGGGTGCCGCCATTCCCTTTAACAAGGAACAACCCATCGGCGCTCTGCTGGTACAAACTTCAGCGACGGAATATTCCCGTACGATTTTGCTGAATCGGCTCGGTATTATCGTGGCCGGACTTCTGGCGGCTACCGGGGCGATGGTGGCGTTCTACGCGATTACACAGCGGGTCATCCTCAGTCCGATACGACAATTGCGGGCGATGGTGAATAATATCGCCGAGGGAAATTACGATGTTCGCAGCGCCATTCGAACCGGCGACGAGTACGAACGACTTTCCGATGCGTTTAATCACATGCTGGATAACTTTGTGGAATCCCAGGATAAACTCCAGCGGGCCAATCAGCAGCTCGACGCCAAAATTGCGCAGCTTTCGGAAAAAAATATCGAATTGTTCAAAGCCAACAAACTCAAAAGCGAATTTCTGGCCAATATGTCGCACGAGTTTCGCACGCCGTTAAACGCGATTCTCGGATTTGCGGAACTGCTTCGTGAAAAACCCACGGCGGATGTGGAAAAATCAAAACGCTATGCCGAAAATATTATGACCAGCGGACGTTCATTGCTGACTATGATTAATGACCTGCTGGATTTGGCCAAGGCCGAGGCTGGGAAAATTACGCTGCATGTCGAACGCACCAGCATTCAGCAGCTTTGTGAAGGACTGTCAATGTTCTTTCTGCCGCTGACGGAAAGGAAAAAACTCCTGCTGGAAACCGAGGTGGACCCGAAAATCCCGCTGGTGCAGACTGATGCAGGCAAAGTCCAGCAGATACTCTACAATTTGCTGAGTAATGCCATCAAATTCACCCCGGAAGGCGGAAAAATTATCATCCGGGCCGCCATGCCTGACGATATGACCGTGCGAATCGCCGTCAGCGATACGGGCTGCGGCATCCCCAAAGAAGACCAGGATAAAATTTTCGAAAAATTCCGTCAACTGGATGGCTCCATTACCCGCCTTGGGGACGGGACGGGGCTGGGACTGGCTATCTGCAAACAACTAACGGAACTGCTGGCCGGAACCCTCGGGCTGGAAAGTGAGCCGGCCAAAGGTTCAACATTCTGGCTGGAAATCCCCGTCAATCTGCCGCAACCGGCTATAGAGACGAATCCTGTTTCTTAGACCACAGCCGGGGGCAGGTGTGGGCGTAATGACGGCAATAAAAGCCGATGGTCCGCATCGCGTAGAGCATCAAAATCGCCCCGACAATTCGCCACGACAGGTGTAATAAGGATTTGAAAATGGTCATATCTTTATTCGTGTAAAACGTCCATAGACTGGTCAGCCATATCCCAAAGGAAATAATTGTAATCAGAGCGGTAACCATGTATGGACGAATGGTTTTTAAAATTGCCCCAATCAGCAGGTCAACCCGAAAAATAATCCAGGAGGGCATTTCCATTCCAAATAAAGCCAAAAACAACGCGAGAAAAAAACAAGAAAAAATAAATAATATCACTTGAGACCATCCGGGGAGCAAATTGCGAGATTCCAAAAATGCTCCAGCGATCATTCCCGGCATCAATGCCAGCACGACCGCGACGATAAACAAATACAGCGATTTGAACAGGTTGCCAAAGTATTCAAATCCAAAACCAATGTCCAGTTCCGGCAGCGCTTCCGGATAAAGAAACGTGCTTCCGATAGTCTGGAAAAAATACCACGACAGGCCGCCGAGGGTGATAATCTGAGTGATCCAGCCGACAATCAAAGGGGGACGAAACCTGCCCATGGTGAATGAATAATCGAGGTCGCCCAGGAAGAACTGAAAACAGGGCATCACGATACAAAACACCAGACCCGCAAGGCTTTCTTTTCGAAACAACCCCTTCCAGTTTTCCAATAAAACAACCCGATAAAAATGCGGCAAGGGAGGTTCGGGAGGGTCTATGTAAATCGCCGCTTTTTGGCCGGATTGATTCGGTACGATAAATCGGCAGCCGCAATGTGTACATCGTACACGTTTACCTGCGTAATCTTCCACTACCGCGCAAAAACGGTCGCATTTCGGGCAATTGAAAGTCAGCATACAAAATTTTGAACGGGTCAGATTGGGTCTTATTTTAATCCAGTTCAAGATCGGCGTCGCTGTCCATCGCATCCTGGAAAGATTTCAGGTCATTGGCCCACTTCTGGGCTTCACGCAAATCAATAACGCCTCGTTTGACCAGCATCGCCAAGTGGCGTTCCGACGTAATCATTTTTTCATCCGTCTGGTTTTTGGTTTTAACCTGCAATTGCGAATAGATCTGTTCCAGCTTGTTTTTGCGAATCAGGTTGGCGATGGCGTAGTTGCTGTTGAGGACTTCCATGACCACGACACGGCCTTTGCCGTCCTTTCGGGGCAGCAGCTTTTGGCAGAAAATATAACGCAGACCCAGCGATAACTGGTTTCGCACTTCATCTTGTCGGCCTTCAGGAAAAAAATCAAGAATACGGGTAATGGTTCCCACCGCGTCGCGGGTGTGCAGGGTGGAAAAGACCAGATGGCCGGTTTCCGCCGCCGTCAGCGTCAGCGATACCGTCTCGGAATCACGCATCTCACCGACAAAAATGACGTCGGGGTCCTGCCGCATCATCGAACGCAGGCCGTGAGCGAAGGAATCCACGTCACGCCCGATTTCCCGCTGGGAAATCATGGAGTTTTTCTGTGTAAATACATATTCAACCGGGTCTTCGAGCGTGATAATCCGGCAGGCCCGGGTTTCATTAATCCGCTCGATCAGCGATGCGATGGTGGTGCTTTTGCCGGCGCCGGTGATGCCGGTGAACAGAATCAAGCCGTGTTTCCGGCGGACGATGTCCTGCCATGAGTCGTTCGGGAAACCGATTTTCTCCGGCGGGGGGACTTCAGTGCCCAGCGCCCGAATTGCGGCGCATAAGCCATCGTTTTCATAAAACGCGTTGATTCGGAATTGCAGCGTTCCGAAGCGATAGGAACAATCCACCGCGGTGTCTCGCTTGAGGGCGTCGATGTTTTTCTCACCCAGCAAAGGAAAAATCAGCTTTTCGGCAATCTCATTTGTGACGCCGCCGCCTTTGAGCTTAACCAGGTCGCCGTCAATGCGATAACACGGCTGGGTGCCGTTTTTGATATGCAGGTCGGACACCCGCAATGCCCCCTGTTTTTCAAAATAAGCCAGCATGTCGTTTATGCTGAGCATCGCGCCTTCCCCTGCGGGAAAGACCTTGGCATCCACAGAATACTGCATTATATTTTGCTCCCAATTAAGACGCCGGATATTCTACCAGACAGATACCGGATTTGTAAAGCCTTTTGATTCTGTGGGTAATATTGCAGGGTATAGAAGATTGACAAAGGAAACATTGTGGCGTAAAGTATCAATTCGATATCCAAAATCGGGTTTCAGTTGCTTTCAGCCTCCTTTTCTTCCTTGGTTTTTTGGGTGTCAACGCAGAAGAAAATTATCTCGAAAATATTGACTGGGCGACGTGATAATATGAGCCTTAAAAAAGCGGCTTTTCGTGCTCTTTTCTGGGATTTTATTGGCAAGGTATTACGCCAAGGGGCGGGAATTATCGTTGGGCTGCTTCTGATGCGGCTTTTGTATCCGGCGGATTTCGGGCTGATCGCTATGGCGAATGTTTTTATTGCATTATCGATGATATTTATTGATTTCAGCCTATCTGCCGGCCTAATTAATAAACCCCAGCCCACCCAAGAACAATACTCTTCCGTCTTTTTTCTAAATATGCTTATGGCCCTGCTTTTGGCCGGTTTGCTTTTATGGGCTGCGCCATTCATTGGAATGTTTTATCATGATAATACGGATGTCGTTTCCATTGTTCGTGTTTTGGCATTTGGTCCGCTGATTCAGGCCAGTTGCTGCGTCCAGCGGGCGAGGCTGATGAAAACCCTTGATTTCAAATCACTGGCATTGTCCAATGTGACGGGTGCCGTGGTTGCCGGTCCCTGCGGTGTTATCGCCGCATTCTATGGTCTGGGTGTATGGTCGTTGATCATTCAGCATTACATTACCGTATTGATCGGAACACTGGAGATATGGCGGAGGTCGGACTGGCGTCCTTCGTTCGTGTTTTCCATAAAATCTTTGCGCGATTTATGGCGGTTCGGAGCCCGGATATTCTTTTCTGAAGTTCTGGAAACTTTTTTTTCAAAGCTGGATATTTTAGTCATAGGAAAAATGTTTTCTCCCGCTCTTTTGGGGTATTATAATAAGGCCAAGTCGTACAATGAGTTTATTATCAATTATGTTTCGAGCGGGCTGGGTTCGGTATTCTTTCCTTTATTTTCGCAAATACAATCTGACAGCGAACGCATCCGGTCCGTTGCTCAAAAGGCGCTGCATTGTATTTCATTTCTTTCGTTTGGGTTAATGGGGCTGTTCTATCTGGTTACGGAAGATCTCGTTATCGTCCTCTTCTCTCAGAAATGGACGCTTTCAATACCGTTCTACCGGATCATCATTCTGACGGCGTATGCGTCTCCCGTCTCGTCCATCCTGATGACGGTGATCAAGGGAAGGGGCCGCAGCGAGTATTTCCTGCGGGCCGAGATCCTCAAAAAAGTCATTCTGACAGCGAGTTTCGGCGGTTTTTTCTGGGGCCTGAAAAGCTATCTGTGGGTGATGGTTGGGGTCTGTTTCATAGCGACGGTTTTTATCAACGGCTATTATTTCGAGAAAGCGATCGGGTATAAACGCACGCGTTTATTCTTCTGTCTGGCAATGTATTTCATCATTGCGTTTATCTGTGTTATGTTGGGTTTTTGGGTGTACAAGGTACTCCCGGATATTAGAATAATAAGACTGCTTGTCGGGTGTTTGTTCTTTGCCGTCAGCTATCTGGGTATTAATAAAATATTAAAAACAAAAGGCTGGGATGCCTTGTGTGAAGTTGTACAGCATGGCGTTTCCGTTGTTCCTTTCACCGGTCCTTTGGTTAATGGTGTTGGCAAAGCGTTGCTGTATTTGTTCCGTTGAATCATTTTTGTAAAATGCATGGATCATAATGAGATAATGGATGATATGGCCGAGCAGACGACAATGGATTTGGATCAGCGACCTGAAGTTAGCGTGATGATGATTACCTACAACCAGGCTCGTTACATTCGTCAGGCGCTGGACAGTGTTCTTATGCAGCAGACCAATTTCATTTTTGAGATTGTATTGGCTGATGACTGCAGCACCGATGGAACACGAGAAATCTGTATAGAATACCAGAATAAGTATCCGCAGCAAATAAAACTGCTGCTGCGTCCGACCAACCTGGGGGCGATACAGAATTCTATTTGTTCCCTTCAGGCGTTAACGGGGAAATACGTGGCGTTCTGTGAGGGTGACGATTATTGGACGGATTCTCTTAAACTGCAGCGGCAACGGGATATTTTATGCAATAATCCGGCCTATGCCGGTGTATTTACGCAGGTTTTGTATGTCCATGAGAATCGCAACGAATGGACCGTCAGTAGCCGTCTTCCGTCGGAGATGGAATCTGTGGATTTTGGTTATCTGCTTCAGGAAAATGTTATCAATACCTGCTCTTTTATGTTCAGAAAAGAGTTGCTGGATAACGACCCCAGTATCTGTGCTCTTATTGAAAAGACATCTGTTGGAGACTATGCTCTTTTTCTTGGTCTCGCCACACATAGCAAGCTGTATTATTTACAGGAAGTCACGGCGGCTTATCGTGTCAATGCCGGCATGACATCGACATGGGATAATTTCCGGAAAATTAGTAATCGTATTTTACTTTTCTCGCTGTTGGCCAAAACCTATAATATGAAAAAATACCGCCCGGCTCTCTATGCAACATACAAATATCACTATCGTCTGATGGTGGTGATTTGCCTGAAGGACAAAAGGTATTTAACTGCCGGAGTCTGTGCCGTTCGTCTGGCGGTCTATTCGTTTCTGTCCTGGTTCTTTAAATCGGATTATAACGTCATTCGAAACGATAGCCCCGGAATCATAAATACATTATTCTGTCTGGCGGCCGGATGGCTGCCGCTAAAAAAAGTTAAACGATGGCTGATCCCGAAAAGAGGGCAGCAATGACCCGGAGAAAATTGAAAATTGCTTATTTGCTCAGTTCATTTCCTCAGATATCAGAGACCTTTATCTTGAATCAAATCACAGGGCTTCTGGATTTGGGGCATGAAGTGGAAATATTCTCCGAAAAACGTCCGGATAGTTTCTGTATTCATCAGGATGTCATTCGCTATCAATTACTTGCCAGGACAAAATATCTCCGGACAATACCTGTGAGTAAATTTAGGCTTCGAATAAAGGCTTTTTTAGCCAGTTGTCAGGCGCTAATGTTTTCCCCGTCTGTGGTGTTCTGTGCCATCAGCGTCCTTGTATTTAAATGGCGGTCTTTCACTTATGAGGATTATTTCTGGGCGATTGACTTTGCGAAGTTCAGAAAAAGATATGATATTCTTATGTGTCATTACGGGATGATGGGCAATCGAGGAGCCTTACTGAAGGAAATTGGTGTCCATGGCAAATTGTGTGTGATGTTTCATGGATATGATATTCGAACTGGAATTGCTCAAGGTGGAAATATCTACAGGCGTCTTTTTGACCGGGCGGATGCTATTTTGTCGATTTCAGATTATAATTACAGGCATTTGGTGCAATTCGGGGCAAACCCGGAAAAGATTATTTATCATCCTGTTGGAATTGATGTCGACAAATTCAGACTGGAAGGCCGTGCTCAGACCACAGACAAAAGTCTGATCCGTATTGTGACTGTAGCCCGGCTGGTCGAAGAAAAGGGAATTGAGTATGCGATAGAAGGGCTGCGTATACTGCGGGAAAGACGTCCGGATCTGAAATTCGAATATCATATTTATGGTTCAGGCGGTCTGCATCAGAAGTTGATGAGATTGATTGTGGATTGCGGGCAGGAAAAGCACATCTTTTTGCAGGGTGAGAAGAAGCAGGAGGAATTACCCTTGCTCTTTTCACAGGCGGATATATTTCTGCTACCCAGCAGGGTGGAAGCGCTGCCTGTGTGCTTAATGGAGGCCGGAGCCTGTGCATTGCCTGTTGTCGCCACGGATGTGGGAAGTATACGTGAGATTGTCGTGGATGGAGAAACGGGGTGTCTCGTCCCCTCGGCGGATCCGAGAAAAATTGCGGAAAAAATAGAGTTTTTCATAGAGAAACCAAAGGAAGGAAAAAGAATGGGACAGAATGCCCGAAAATATGTGTCGCAGCACTATAACATTAAAACACTTAACCAAAAACTGTCTGATCTTTTCCAAAAACTATCCGGTTCAAGAAATAATTAGGTAAGCCGCCCAGAATATCAGAACCAAGGCGACACTTTATGAACTGGAAATGGATTGAAAAATTGGACATAAAAAAGGCCTTGAGAAGTTTTCCTCAAGGCCTTTTGATGACAGTGGTCTGATAAAGCTCAAATTACCGCTTAGGGGAAAGTCTGGGTTGGTAGTTTATCATTTACCAAGAACGAATCATCCTGGCTTTTCGGAAAACAACCTTGAGGAGTACTACCCATGGCTCCAATTCTCCAAGATTTCTCAACGGTGCCTGGTGTGGCAGTTTCCCATGTGGTGTAAATATTATCATTTTTAGTACCGACATCGCTGCGAGTTTCATAAGCATTATGACCATCCGCATACATAACGTTTTGTCCATCCCGGTCGTGCGGTTGGGCATTGGCGACACCAACTTTCCATTTGTCAATGCTGGTCCAATCCGTTGGAACAGCGCCAAGGTTCAAGGGGGCGCGGAAATTCGTAAAATCAGACTGCGTTGCACTTGTGTTAAAAGAGAGCTTTGCATCAAAAAAGGGACTTTTGTCAGCCATCATGGCAAAGGATGCTGAACGAGTGTCACTTGCGGCATACTTGCTTTTCTTGCCGTTGTTTCCTGCTGGAGTTGTATCTCCGCCTCTATACGGCTGATGATAAGAATAACTGACGGAATTGGTAGGATTTTGTGTGGAACCGTCGCCTCCGAAATCCCAAAGTTGTGTAATATCCAGCATATTGGTGTTTTTCCCATCAAATACTTTTTCACTACCTGCCGGGCAAACAAAAGATTTGGGAGAGACATCCGCTTCACGCACCAGCATATATAGACTTGTGCCAATGGTAAGCTCAGGAGTCTGGGTGCTGTCGCCCCAGGGAACGGTTGCGATTGCCCAATAGTTTATAGATCCATCAGTTGACCAAGTTGGATTTGTTTTTGAGCCCTGCACAACATACTCACCTCTGTAGTCGTTGGCATAGACGGTTTGGGCCGTACCAAGCCCTTTCAGGTTGGTGCCGCAGACGACGCGTGCTGCAATCTTTTTGACCTTGTTCAGCGCCGGCATCAGGATGGCCAGCAGCATCGCTATGATCGCAATTACGACCAATAGCTCGATGAGTGTGAAACCTTTCTTTTTCATTTTCTTTTCCTTTCCAATTCTAAGCCATCGCAGATATACACGTCTCCTCTAATTTTGGACGCTATAAGTGCCATTTTGTGCTCCAACGCAGAACACTTTTAGGAAACGGCTGCAATTATTCGATTTGTCAAATAAAACGTAAGCCCAGTTGCATCAACAAGTTAACACGTGAGAAATCAGCGATTTGAAAAGGGGAGGAAGATGAAACCTGCGATATTTTATAATTGCCTACTACGTTATATAATTCTAATACGCCTGTCCCTTTTCAATTACTTATTCCTCTATTTATAATTATAGACCGGACCGCACCTCTTGTCAACAAAAAATATTTACAAATTTTTTTTAACGAGCGCTTCTTTTTGCGGGATTATAGATAAAATGACACTACTGTCCGGTTGAACTAAATTGATTTTAACATAACTCGATTAAAAATATGAAGTTGCGACAAAAAATGATTGTTTTCGATTCCAAGTTGGTTATAAGCAATAGTCTTTTTGGGTGCCTCTGCACCTATAAAGGACTGGCTGATGAATACCGACCGGATCATTTTCTCGCAAATCATGGACTTCATTCCAAAACATCAATTCAATCAATGTGTCCGCCGCTATCGCGGCAACTACCGCCTGCGGACATTTTCGTGCTTCGATCAATTCCTGTGCATGGCCTTCGCACAACTGCTGTTCAAAGAATCACTTCGCGACATCGAGATATGTCTGCGTGCAATGAAACCCAAGCTGTACCATGCGGGTTTCCGCGGCCACATCGCCAAAAGCACGCTGGCCGATGCCAACGAAAAACGCCCGTGGCAAATATATGCCGACTTCGCACAGATACTCATTGCCAAGGCACGAACATTATATCGCGACGACAGCTTTGGTATCGATCTCAAAAATACTACCTATGCACTCGACTCAACAACCATCGACTTGTGTCTGACGTTATTTCCGTGGGCCCAGTTTCGCAAATACAAAAGCGCTGTCAAGGTCCACACGCTGATGGACTTAAAAGGCTCTATTCCCTGTTTTATCCTTATTACCGGCGGTTCTGTGCACGATGTCAATTTCCTCGATGAACTGCTTATCGAACCGGGTGCACTCTACGTCATGGATCGCGGTTACATCGACTTTGCACGACTCTTTACTTTTACACAGAGCATGGCTTTTTTTGTGACACGAGCAAAAACCAATCTCGATTATACACGCATCGGCTATCGTGTCGTGGACAAAACCACCGGCCTTCGCAGCGATCAGACCATCATGCTGCAAGGTACACAAACTTCAAAAGATTATCCGGTATCGCTGCGCCGTATCAGTTACTACGACAAAGACACCTACAAACGACTCGTCTTTTTGACCAACAACTTTACGCTCGATGCAATCATCATCGCCAAACTGTACAAGTGCCGATGGCAGATCGAACTTTTCTTCAAATGGCTCAAACAAAATCTGCATACCAAAGCGTTTTTCGGCACCTCAGAAAACGCCGTCAAGACGCAAATCTGGATTGCCGTCAGTGTCTACGTCCTGATCGCCATTATCAAGAAAGAGCTGAAACTTCCACAAAGTCTGGCCGAAATCCTGCAAATTCTCAGCGTTTCCATTTTCGAGCAAGTGCCGCTACATCAAGTACTTACGGAAATTCCTATGAAAAACGAAATTTTTTAGAACCATAACCAGTTGTCTTTATTCGACTTATAACCGGACAGTAGTGATAAAATGAGTGAAAGACAACGGGAAAAGCTAACACAAAAAGGTCGTCTTGAACGGCTGGGTTGTGCTACGCATCTACGGATTTTAATTTTCGCTGATTAAGATGGTAAGATTGAGGCGTTTAGACAGGTTCGCGGGTTTGCGAATAAAGATGTATGTCATATCCAAAATAAACAGTATGTGCGTTTAATCCGGACATGAAACGTCCCATACTTCTCATGGATTTCATGGTTACCCAAGTCGTGACACTTCAATTGATATTTCTGTTGTGCAGAACATAAGAAATTCATTAGTAAGGAGAAACGACATTGATTTATCTCTATGTTTATAATATATTACCACCCTGTTGTGCTCCTTAAAAATCTTGATTCATGAAAGTTGAATTTCAAAAACAACGTGTAGCTGTATGGTGATGGTTTTTGAGGGTCTGAAAAATTTTAAGCGAGATTGATTATGATTTCTGTATTTGGCACACTGGTTGGAAAAGAGGAATTGGAAGAAATTAAATCCAGTCTTGGGAATCATTGGATGGGACTTGGACCGAAAGTGGGATTATTCGAGAAGCTTTTTTCAGAGCGGCAAAGCCTGTCCGGACTTGTGATGGTTGACAGCGGCACTAATGCGCTTTATTTGGCGATTAAGCTTCTCAATTTGCCCAAACAATCTGAGATTATTTTGCCTGCGTTAACGTGGATTGGATGTGCGCAGGCAGTTGCCTTAAACGACCATATCCCTGTTTTTTGTGATGTAGATTTGGAAACTCAAAATGTAACTGCACAAACCATCAAATCACAAATAACTTCCAAAACAAGTGCTATTATGGTCGTCCATTATGCCGGTAAGCCGGTTAAGATGCAGGAAATTATGGACTTAGGGTATCCTGTAATAGAGGATGCAGCTCATGCGGTAGATTCTAAAATTGGAGGTCAATTTTGTGGTTCCCTGGGGACGATTGGAGTCTATAGTTTTGATGCGGTTAAAAATCTTGCTACCCCGGAAGGCGGTGGTATTACCAGTAAAAATCCGGTTTTTCTGGATATGGCTCGCGAAATGCGGTACTGTGGAATAGCAAAGTCTGGATTTGAAGCGAGAGATACCAGCAAAAACCGGTGGTGGCAATATCAGGTACGCGATATTTGTCCCAAATTACTTCCCAATGACATTTGTGCATCCGTCGGCTTGGCTCAGTTGAAAAAATTGGACTATCTGCAACGGCTACGCAAACAAGTTTGGGATTATTACCAACGTGAGTTCACCGG